>JAJPZE010000095.1 GCA_021204565.1 Prevotella sp.
ATTCGCAAGCTGTATGCCCTCGCTGTCCCGTATCTTAATATCATTGCCGTTCTCATCCGTGCCGATACTCTTCATCATATCCGGGCAAGTGTTATGCAGGGCGTGTTTTAACAAGCTCATCCCGTCATAGTGCCGGTAATATCCCTTCACCATAAACTCGTCCGTTATCTTCATCGTCCGGAAACCGCATGCCACATGGTATTCATCCGTACCCGGCATATAAGCAATACGCACATCCGTATCGTACAACCGGCTCATATACGACGAGTAAACGCCTGTCGGTATCCACCGCTCGCCGAAGTTGAAGTCCAGCTCCTCGAAAGTAATCCTTTGGGGAAACGACGCTTTCAATGCGTCGAGAGACCGCCGAACATCGGAGAGGTGTTCATCCTCTTCATGTTCCTTTATCCAATCCTCTATCCGCTCCGCTTTCTCTATCACATTGCCGGCAACGAACTTGTCCTTTATCTCATATCCGTCTGCCAATGGATTGAAGAAGATGCGTCCTTGCAATGCAGAGAGAAGTTCCTCGATAGTGCTGTCGGTTAGTTTCCGCATATAATCCAAATCGACATAACCGTATTTGTTCAGCGAAGCGGACAATGCCTCTTCGGGCGTGCCGGCATACACTTGTTCCTCTACGGAGAAAGAGACGGGACGGAAGAAGATGTCCGCCTTAACGAACTTGCCGTCCTCGGCACGTTCTAATGACAGGATATCGCGCCCGGAGACATCCATTAATATCGTCTTTACGTTCTGTTTCGTGTTGAGGCAACCATAACGCGAGACAAACTCGTCGTAGCGGGCGTTAAGCGTTTCACGTCCCTTGTCATCCGCCTCGTGGCGATTCGCCTCATAACGGTAAAGCCGTTCGTATGCATCGCGCAAGGCAACATAATGCAGGAGCTGTTCACGCTTATTGCCCGGCAGATTAACCGGCACGAATACAGCACCGTATGCTGTTATGTCTCTCAACACTCCCGGCGTGCCGTCCTTATCGATAACTATCGAACCCTCGCGATGATGCGCTTGCACAGACAAATCATACGTACGAGGAGTTAAGTCTATTGGTTGCTCTATTGGTTGTTCGTTTGCCTTCCCGGTCTCTTTCTTTGCCTTTTCTTGCCCATCCGGCTTGTTATCCGCAGTTGCTTCGCTATGTTTCTCTCGTTCCGTCCCGCCCGGTTGTTCGTCCTTATGTTTTTCAGCTATATTGCGCAGTGCGGCTCGTTGCGCGGGCGTGAGGTTCATCATCAACTCGGCGAAACCGTTTATCGGAAGGTTATCCTCCCAATTGAGTATCTTGTACTTGTAGTCGGGGTCTTCCGGTTCTTCCGTATTGTCTACGTCCTGTTCTTCTTGTCCTTCCTGTTCGTCAACTTCTTCTTCTTCCCTCTCCTCCTCCTCCTCATCATCATCATCCTCATCCTCATCCATACTATCCCAAAGGTCGAACAAACTAAGTTGAACCTGTTCCCCCGTTCTGTTCAGCGATATAGATGTGCTTACAGTTTGCCCGGAGGTCTCTGCCATAGGTTTCTCTACGGCGGGGACATTAATCTCCGGCTCCGCACCGTTCGTTTGCGCCTGTTCCTTTTTCCCTGAGTAAAGACTCACGGAGAAGTGCAACCGCATATCTCCGTCCGCAATCCGCCGCAGGTCTCCGGCTATGCCCGGTATGCCGTCGTTATGACCATATATCATTGCCGGCTTGCCGTAGGCATCCGTGCCTTGACGCACATCCGTGTGAATGATATGTTCCGGATGATTAAGGAAATACCGGTTGACAAATAGATTGCTCGTTCCCTCTTGCTCCGCCGTCTGCGTGAACAACGTCTCTTCGCCGCTAAGAACCTTCTTCCCCGTATCCTTTTGTAATATTATCAGGTCGCTCCCTACGTCCGTGCCCGCATTGTCAGAGAACATATTGTCCGGCAGACGCACCGCGGACACGAGGTTGGCGTGCCGCAACATCTCTACACGCATCTCCGCATTCGCCGGCGCGTCGGATACGCCCCGGGAAGTAATGAACGCCACCACACCGCCGTCGCGTACCGCATCCAAGCCTTTCAAGAAGAAATACTTGTGTATCGCTTTGGTTGCACTGCGCCGTCCGTACTCCTTGCTCGACGTGTATTCGGCATCAAACACCGCTATATCGCCGAACGGGATATTAGATAATGCCAAGTCGAAATGATTAAGGAGCGGTCTCTCTATCCTCTCGAAGCCCTCGACACGCACCTTTGCCTCCGGATGCAGATGTCCCAGTATCTTGCCCGTTATCATATCCTTCTCAAACGCCATTACATCCGCGTACCGGTTGTTGCGTAATACGGCATCAACAAACGCGCCGGCACCGGCTGACGGTTCAAGCACGTATGACGGGTTTTGTATATATTTCCCAAGCACGTCAGCAAGAGCGGACGTTATTTCCGCCGGAGTGTAAAAGGCTGTCAACACGGATGACTTCAATGAATCAACGTATTGCTTGTATTCCCTCTCGTCCCTGCTGTTTGTACGCAACACCCGGTGCAACTCCGCCACAGGAGCAAACAGATTAAGGTCGGACTTCGGCCAATACACGGCATCCGCTAACTCACGTACCGGGTTAAGGATACATTTCAATCCGCCGAAACCACAATACTTGCGCATTAACGCCCGCTCCGCCTCGGTAGCGACACGCCGCTCCCTATCAAGGACAAACGCCGTCCGTATCGCTTCTATATTTTCTGATAGACGCTGCCGCTTGTTAAACGCCATATTCCTCAATATAGATTGCGACGGCATCCGTCAGTTCGGTGTATAACCTATCGTATGCGGCAGAAGAGGGGAACGCCTCATCGGCGAGGTCATAAACGGAGAACACATTATCTATTGAGGACAACAGTTTCTCCGTGAATGCGTCCCGCTTCTCTTCCGCCACTTCATTATAAAACTCGCCCTCTATAACATCGCGCAGGATGCCGTATTTGGAGAGTTGCAAGCCTTTCATCAGAGTATTCATCGCTATCTCGTGCGCTCCGGCAGGGGAGTAACCCTCCATGCGTGCATTCTCATAGCTGTCGGCAGCCTCGTCGGCACGCAAGCGGATGAATGGGTAATCCGTGCCCAAAGCAAACCTGTTCTCTTTGAGATATTTCAACAGGTACAGACCGTAATACGATAAATCACGTAACGCATCATCCCTGCCGGAATGCCTGACGCTCCCCGCAACACAGTTCTTGCCGGCATGATTCGTATTTGTCCGATTTGGTCGTTTGTCCTTACTCGATACGTTATGCATGCCCTTGCGCCCGTCCTTGCGTACACCGCTCTTGTTCTTAATACTTTTATCTCTCATGTTCATATCCAGTCATTTATTATTCAGAATAAATAAGGAGAGAAACAGACACCCGGCTATACATATCCGAGTGTCTGTTTCCATACCGGCTACATTTATTATATCTTCCGCTGTTTGCCGCCGGTCTTCTTTCCTTTCTCAGGAAATTCAAACTGCGTGTTAAACTCGCTGTCGAAGACAACAACAGCGTCAAAGCTCTTGCCCTGCTTGCTCTTGAAACCTTTCAACAACTTCGTTCTCCCGGACGTGAGCAAGTCTTTTATCTCGTCATCAGAGAACATCCGTCCCGCTTTCTGACGAAAGACGGGAAGACCGCAATCAGCATTATCACAGCGCACCACCTTGCCATAAAACTGCATCATGCCCTTGCCGCATTTGGGACACGCGCAGTCCGTAGTCCTTTGCGTAAACAGACTGCCGCATGACAACAGCTCCGACGTTATATCAGATGTGTACTGCTCAATGTGCGTGCGGAACGTATCCGCAGAGAGCTCGCCCCGTTCGATACGTGCCAACTCTTTCTCCCATTCCCCCGTCATCCGGACATCGGCAATGAGCTTCGATTTGACAACGGAATACAGGGCAAGACCCTTCTCCGTAGGGACTAGCAACTTCTTCTGCCGCGTGACGTATCCGCGCGTGAATAATGTTTCTATGATGGCGGCGCGTGTTGCCGGCGTGCCGATGCCGCAGTCCTTCATCGCCGTGCGTAACGTCTCGTCCTCCGTCTCCTTGCCACAGTTCTCCATTGCCGCCAGCAACGTCGCCTCCGTATGCAACGGTTTGGCTTTGGTCTTCCCCTCGGTGATTGACACGGCGGGGAAGGTCAACACATCTCCTTTTTGCCAATCCGGCAAAAGGACATCCCGGTCAGCTTGACCTCCCGTCTCACTATCATCATTCCCGGTTATCCGCCGCCAGCCCGCTTGTTTGAGTCTGTTCCCCCTTGTACGAAATAGCGTACCCTCGCAATCCGCCGTAACAGTTGTAATATCTCTAACGCAATCCGGAGAAAAGGTCTCTGCCATGCGGTACGCTATCATATCGTAAACAGTCTGATTGCGGCTCGAAAGAAATAACGGTTTCACGCCCGTAACGAGTAATGCGTGATGGTCTGTCACCTTGCTGTCGTCCACGCCGCGCCGGGTTAGCTCGCGCGGTGCCGGCACATTGTTTGACCGGTTGGGAAACTCTTTCAAGAACGACAGCAACTTCGGTATGCCCTCGTACACGTCTTCAGGAATGTATCTGCTGCCTGTCCGCGGATAGGTAATGAGTTTCTTCTCGTATAGCTCTTGCGCTATGCCGAGCGTCTGCTCCGCAGTGAACCCGTACCGCCGGTTAGCCTCTTTCTGCAGTGCGGTCAGGTCGTAGAGCAACGGTGCCTCCTCTCTGCTCTCTTTCCGCTCCACGTCCGTTATGATTGCTTTCCCGCTTGCGCTCACCTTATTAAATGTCTCGTCTGCTACGGTCTTGTCCGTCCATCTCTCTGCTGATGTAAATCGGACGCTATGCTCCGCCTTCGTTTTTCTCCCGTTGCCGCCGTCCCGCTCAATAATAAAATGCAGTTGCCAATACGTCTCCGGCGTGAATTGCTCATTGTCGTAATATCGTTTGCATATCATTGCAAGGGTCGGGGTCTGCACGCGCCCGAGTGAATATGTCCCCCGTGCCGCGGCAATACTTATTGCTTGCGTAGCGTTAATACCGACAAGCCAATCCGCTTCGCTCCTCGCTTTCGCCGCAAAGTAGAGATTGTCATATTTGTGTCCGTCGCAGATGTTGTCCAATCCGTCGCGTATCGCCTTGTCGGTATGTGAACTAATCCATAACCGGTCAAACGGTGTATGGCAATCAAGGTGCTGATACAGATAGCGGAATATCAACTCCCCCTCGCGTCCGGCATCCGTCGCTACAATGATGCGTTCGCTATCATTAAACAAATGCGCTATCGTCTTTATCTGTTTCGTTACTGTCACATCTGCTTTATAGCCGCTATCCGTCTTTACTTGCCGGGGCAATAGCGTAAACGTCTCCGGGATAATCGGCAGACATTCCTTTGCAAATCCGCGCACGCCGTAGCTGTCAGGCATGGCGAGCTGAATAAGATGCCCGTATGCCCACGTTACGGCATACCCGTTGCCCTCTATATATCCGTCTTTGCGTTTGTCCGCACCTATAATACGCGCTATCTCTTTCGCCACAGACGGCTTCTCTGCAATGATAGTTTTCATATCTTGTTCCCTTTCCGTTTCTCACCCTTATTCAACATCTTCAACGTTGTTATAGGAAGTTCGGTGTTTGTCGGCTTGTCAAGTCTCCCGGCAACTTGCCTCCGTATAAGCCGCATTGCCCGCATATCCTTTCTCTTTGTTTGCTTTATCCGTATCTCCATTGCTTGCTGTTGATATTCGCCGTCTTATACTTTCATGCCTTTATTCTTCTGTTGCTGTTGCTGTTGCTGTTGCCGCTCTTGGGTATTGTCTTTCGCCACGTCCTGCGTCTTGTCCGGGTTCTCGCTATACCGGTACGGTCGGTTCTTCTCCCGGTTGAACTTTACGTAGATAGTTGACTTTTGCCCTTTATCGTTTTCTACGCCGGCGAGTTTCACGGTCTTGCCCGCCACAAAGTCCGCCGTCTGTTGTTCCGTCAGCGCAACGTTCTTCCATTTGGAGATAGGGCGTATTGTTCCGTCCTCGTTCACCCACGTATTCTGCCTGTTTTTGTTGCCGTCCTGCCGTTCCGATTGCCCGTTACTTTGCTTGTTGGCGTTGCCTTGCCCCTCTTTCTGAGCTTTCGACGTGCCCGGCACGAACTCCACGCCGCGTTGCTCCACGTTCACTTGTAACGTGGCTATAAATTTCCGTCCGTCGTTCCGCTCTATCAGTTTGTCCCTTACCGGCAGACCGGCGCGTAATGCCGCTTGCTCGTCCCGAGTTATCTCCGTCTTGCCAATCTTGTTCGGTATCCTTACTTTCTCCGCCGCCATATCGGTTATCTCGTTCGTCTTCCTGTCAATACTGATAATCGACGGCGTAACCTTTCCCGTCCCGGCATCAACAAGATTGACGACGGCACCGAGATTGCCCGTCGTCCGGAGATTATACTTCTCCGATGAGGTGAACTTGTGTCCCTTGTATTCGTTGAGTTGCTGTCGTTTGCGTATGAAATGCGGGGTAATCCCGATAGTGCCGTCTTCCTTTTGACGGAACGACAGACGCGCCTCCATCTCAAACGTCTCGCCGCCGAATGTCGGTTTCACACGGACAAGATCGGACTTGCCGTAGTTCAACATCGTTTTCAGGTCGCCCGATTGCTCAAGCTCGTCCCGATTAATGCCCCACTTCGCTTCTAACTCGCGCCAATTGATTTTACTCTCGTCAATAGGCGAATAACCGGACTTCGCCTGAGCCTCCGCCTCTTGTTTCTGCTCTTGCCCGTTGCTTTCTTCCTGTCCCATAATTGTTTCTTCTTTTGTTTCTTGTTTACTTTCTTGTTTACTTTCCTTTTCACTCTCTTGTTCCCCCTCTTGTTCATTCCCCTCCTGTTCAATCGTTGCTTTCTCCGCGTGCGTATCGGCATTGTCATTCTTTTGCTTCGCCACTTGTTTCTCATATGCTGATGTGTCAATCTTGTGTGCACTGAGCATTGCCTCGTTCGCCGCAGGGTCTTTCAGCAACTCCTTCATCACATCCAACAGTTTGTCCGCTTGCTCCGCCGCTATGCGGTAAAAACCGAAACGGCTCGGCTCCTTGCACTGCCGGAAGAAGTTCTTGAAGAAATTATCAAGAACATCCCCGTTTCTGTCAAATTGCAAGAAGTCTTTCATATTCTCCGTCTTCGCCGCTGTCCGCTTCGGACTGCCGTCCGCATTCAATCCGGCAACAACGCTGACCTCGCCCGTCTTCTCGTCGCGGACTATCAGCACGTCTTTGTCTTGTTTCTTTTCCATTTCTGATAAAGTTTAAATTGTTATTTATTGAATAAATTGCGAATACGAGCCCTGTAAAACTCGATGTCGTTTGTATCATACTCTTTTACATTGTTGCTCAGAAAGCGCAATATGTCCGCTTCGGTGTAATAAGTCTTCTTGCCTACCACCTTATAGGACAATACGCCTATACTGCGATAACGCTGAAGCGTTCGCTTGCTCACTTGCAACAGCCGGCATACATCCTGATTGTCATACAGACGTATGTCGCCGGACAGGTCGCCTTGTACTTCGCCCCGCGACTTAATGGCGAGCAACAGCTCGTCCTGACGGTCGAAACGCTCGAACACCCTCTCCATACAGCTCTCGAATTGCCGTTTGGTCATCAAATCCATATCATTCCAGTTTGCTCCGTTTACCGTCTCTTCTTTGCTTGTCTGTTGCCGCCCGTGCACAACAAATAGTTGTGCTTGAGGTTGTCAATGTTGCTTTCATCCGTCCGCACGGCGCACGACTCGGTATAGCGGTTTATCTCCGACAACCAATACATACATCGCCCGCGGATAATTGCATACTCTATTGTATGCTCGGTTCGCATACGTTGCAATGTGCGTCTGCTCACGTGCAACAGCCGGGCGGCTTCGTTAGTGTCAACCAACTTGTCCTCAAACACCGGCTCGCGTTCACTCCCGCACTTGCGGACAAACGACGCTATCTCCGATATTTGCTCCGTCAGTGTTTGGAATGCACTGCTCTCAATCGTAATCACTTTCATATTCCAATCGTTTTTGTTTCGGGCGCAAAAGTCGGGGTAATGCAAATACCGGTTTAACAACCTACGGCGTGACTCACGTAAGATTTGACCCTGTCGAATGTCGGTTGCACTCGGCAAATCGAGCAAGCTCGTTTGCTCTCGTTTGCACTACATTTCCGGAATATTTGTCCACATAAGGCAGACAGTGCGGCGCAAAATGCGTCCATACAAAACAAAACGCACCGGCGTATGGATACGCGCCTTACTTTTGCGGCGGATTAAATCAGAATATTATGGAAATAGTATCAGTTGAGAGAAAGACATTCGAAGAGCTGTTGGCGGGAGTCAACGCGCTCGCCGACAAGATTGCCGCCTTGCAACGCAAGACTGACGGCAAACGCTTGTCCGCATGGATGACAGGAGAGGACGTATGCGCACAACTGCGGATAAGCACACGGACGTTACAGACATTGCGGAGCAAACGCCTTATCGGTTATACGCAAGTCAACCGGCAGTTTTATTACACGCAGGAAGACGTGAAACGTTTGTTGCCGCTTGCCGGTACAATATCGCCGACACGCAAACGGCATAACAAAGGGGAGAACCTATTATGAACATGGCTTCACTAAACGACATCGACACCGTATTCACATCGAACGACGAGCCTGTGCTGACCGCAATGCAAAACTTAAAGAAGAGTTCGGCACGCCTGTCCGCTTTTATGGCGAACTACCGCCCGTTGTTGGACGGGGAACGATACCTGACGGACAAGGAAGTGGCGCAGATACTCAAAGTAACCCGCCGCACATTATTGGAATACCGCGCTAACCGCGTATTCCCGTTCATCGCATTAGGCGGGAAGATCCTTTACCCCGAATCGGGCTTACACGACGTACTCGAAGCTCACTACAAGAAACCCCTGACGTGATACGCACGGACGTACATATA
>JAJPZE010000181.1 GCA_021204565.1 Prevotella sp.
ACAGTGTTGAGCGCGATGAAGAGTTTGTCGGCTATTTGCTTGTTCGACATGCCTTCGACGACGCATATAACCACCTCTTTCTCCCTGTCGGAGAGCGTCTCCTGACCGCCGGGAGCTATCATATCCGCGATTCGTTGCGATACGTCCGTCTGCCGGCAAGCCTCTTCCTGCCGGCGTATTGCGGGCACGAAGATGTTCTCCTCCACATCTATATGCTGGTGTAACCACCGCTCCGTCTGATAGATTTCGTAGAGGACGCCGGTCATCTTGTGGTTGCTCAACCCGTCCGGCGGCATATAACGGATAATTATATTTTTCAACTCGCGGAGCCGGAGGTCGGTTTGCGCGTGGTGTTTGGAGAAGGTCTCCACCATTGCGTTCTGCGCCAACACGCCGCCCAAGAGCGCCTCAACGTAGGGGAAAAGGGTCTTCTCCTCGTAGAGCATATGACCCCGTATGCTTTGCGCGAGATTGTCGTAGAGGCGGAGAATTAGTTTGGCGAGGCTGTCTTTTATGTCCAATGCGTCAATCAGAGAGAGGCGTAAGTGAGGCAATTCATAGTCGAGACAATAAGTATGCGACACGCGGATGTACTGCAAGAGCGTCGGTAACGACAGCCGGTTGATACTCCCCCGGTCGAAATAACGATTGATTGAGTAGTTGACAACCGCGAGAAATGTGAATGTATCCACGTTCTGGTCATCGCACACCTGAGCGACTGTCTTGTCGCCGAACCCCATCTTTATCCCGAACGCCCCCAACATCTGCAGAAAACTGTAATCATCGCTGATGATGCCGATCAGCTTGTCGCCGGGCTCGTACATTTTGGTTGTTCTCATATGTAAAACCGGTTTTTGGGTAGTTGTCAACCTGTGATAAACGCCGTGCAAAGGTAGTGTTTTTCCCGCGCTTTATGGCTCTTTAAGCGGGGCAAAATACCTTGTTTTGGGTAGGGGCGGGCGTCTTGTCATAGTGCCGGATGTCCCGAGACGAAGGTTCGTGCAAACGAGCGCACAAGCTCGCTTGATGCCGAGTGTAGCCGAAGCTCGACGGCAGGCAAAGTGCCCCGTAGCGGGCGCGGCGGACAGCCTGTATATATATAAAAACTTCGTGTTAAATATTCCTTTAATTGTGAATACGTAGGGTAGTGTGCAATCAAATTTTAGCTCAAAAAGCGCAAGATTTTAGGTCTCGTTTGGCATCTCCGCATATCAAAACTGACAAGAATGTGGTTCGCGCCAAACAAAACCCCCGTAAATGACCCTCTCATTACTTAGTTATTGCACGCTCATTACACGGGGTTTCATAGGGCGAAACCCCGTACTTTCATAGGGTCAAACCCCGTGTTCTTATAAATCTGCAACTATGCTCAGATTATGTAAAAACATATAACAGCCTGATTTTCAATACATTCCGAAATTCGCGAAAAATGATGCAAAACGCCCCGCCGTCGGCAATATTCGAATTTCAAACGTTAAATCCGGGAGTGTGTATTGTTTCGTTATGCGGGATTTATTCATAATCGCCGGCTCCCGTCCCCCCGGCGGACAGTGTTCGGGTTATCTATTTTTTGCGTCTTTTTCTCCTGTTTGTCTCGCCGGTGTGCGGGGTTGTTTCGTTGGTTTTCATCTCGGGGTATGATATCCGCGTATGATAGATATTCATCAGCCGCTCGATAATCACTTTCTTGGCTGTCTGTATGTCGCGGAACGTTATAGGGCACTCCTTGAAGTATCCGTCCGCCACTTGCGAGTCGATTATCCTGTCGATTAAAGCCGTTATGCTCTCCTCCGTATACTCCGTAAGCGAACGTGCCGCCGCCTCCGACGCATCCGCCATCATCAGCACCGCCTGCTCCTTAGTGAACGGATTGGGACCCGGATAAGTGAATGCGCCCTCGTCCACTTCCTCGCCTGCCCGGCTGTTCTTCTCCATTATGTAAAAATACTTGGCCTTGCCCCGCCCGTGATGGGTAAGGATAAAGTCGGTAATGTATCTCGGCAACCCTTGTTTCTCCGCCAATGCAACCCCTTGGGCGACGTGCCCGATTATTATTTGGGCGCTTTGCTTGTACGTCATATTCTCGTGGGGATTGTTGTGCTGTTGGTTTTCGGTGAAGAAAACCGGGTTCTCCATCTTGCCTATATCGTGATATAGAGCGCCCGTATGCACAAGCAAACTGTTGGCTCCGATCTTGTTCGCAACCTCCGTAGCGAGGTTCGCAACCGATACGGAATGTTGGAAAGTGCCGGGCGCAACCTCGCTCAACCGCCGCAACAGACCCCTGCTTGTGTTAGACAATTCGAAGAGTACGACATCCGACGTGAAGTTGAACAGCTTCTCCACGACGTACATCAGCGGATATGCGAGCAGCGTCAACGCCCCGTTTGCAATGAAATGAAAATACATATCGGCGTCGAGCTTCATGTCGTCGTCGCTTTGGATAAGCTGCAATGCGTAATAAATAAGTATGCTCGCAAGACACACGAACGTTGCCGTGCGGAATACTTGCGAGCGCTTCGACAACTCGCGCAGGGAGAATATCGCAACCACTCCGGCGACGATCTGGATAATGATAAATTCGTATTGATACGTTACCGCCATAGCGGCAAGCAACACCGTTACCACGTGGGTGAAGAACGCCGTGCGCGAATCCATAAAGATGCGCACGAACATAGGGGCAATCGAGAAGGGCAGGATGTAGACCGAGAGTATGCTGTGGGCAATAACAAACGACGTGAGCATAGGGAAGACGGCTATGAACACGTAGGGCATAAGCATCGAGCGCGGCTTGTCGAAATAATCGCGCCGGTAGAGATAGAGATAACAAGTGAAGAGCAATACGAGCAACGTAACTTGGAGTATATGCCCGAAGAGGGTGTAGCGTATCGCGATTTTCCCGAGAGTTGAGTTGCTGTTCTCCTTTTCGAAAGAGGCGAGAATGCGTGCCGTCGCCTCGTCGACGATGTCGCCCCGATCGATAATCTTCTGTCCGGTCATCACCATCCCGTCGGCAACGGGGATGCTGTTTATCAATTCGTCGCGCTCCACTTCGGTGCGGCGCCGGTCGTAGACGATGTTCGGCTCGATGTATTCATTGAGGTTACAACGACGCAACGCCTCCCCCGCATTACCGAGCTCCTCGTCGATGAAGAGCTGTTCGTATGCGTTGCGCGTGGAGTAGATGTACCCTATGTTTCTGCTGTCCACTTCCTTGCCGTCTATAATCCGGAGCATCGCCGCACGGTCTTTCGACAACTCATTAAACTCCCCCGTATCCATCACTCGTGCCTGGTAGATGCGGTGCAAGCGGTTGACAACTATCCGCAAGTAATCGGCTCCCAGACCGGGAAAACCGTCGGGGAAGTCGGCTTCAAGTTTCTCAATCATACGTTCCTCTACCTCCGGTTTCAGCGTGTAATAAGGTTGGAAGGCTTGGAGTATGGAGTCGCGCTCGTGGCGGAGAACCTCGTCGGTTTTGTAAATAGGGAAATCGAATTTGGCGATGAACGATCCGTACATCCACGGCTTGCCGACATTATACCGGAAAGTCTGCTTCTCGTTGCGCGGCAGAGCCCAAATCACCAGCACGATGCACGCTGCAACAATCAGTATGCGCGCGATAATGTCGCGTTTGTTATCGCTTTTGCTTATTCTGGAGACTTTCATTACTTGTGCATTAAGTGAGCGCGAAAATAGTGAAAAACTTTTCTATGAGAGAAAAAACATATTACTTTTGCGACGAAAACATTATGTTTTAACGCAGATTTTGACATTTCGGACGTGTAATAATACGGTCTCGAACCGGATAAGAGAAGAGCATGGATAACAGGAAAGTAAGGGTTCGTTTCGCACCGAGCCCGACCGGACCGCTACATATCGGCGGGGTTCGTACGGCATTGTACAATTATTTATTTGCCCGTGCGCACGGGGGCGACTTCGTCTTCCGCATAGAGGACACCGACTCGAACAGATTTGTGCCCGGAGCGGAAGAGTACATCATCAGCGCATTCAAATGGTTGGGCATTAAGTTCGACGAAGGCGTAGGCATCGGCGGAGAACACGGACCGTACCGCCAGAGCGAACGGCGCAAGATTTATAAAAGGTATGTCGACCGCCTCTTGGACGAGGGCAAGGCATACATCGCATTCGACACGCCGGAGGAGTTGGAGCGCAAACGAGCCGAAACGAGCAATTTCCAGTACGACGCAAGCACACGTATGACAATGCGCAACTCCCTCACTCTTCCCGCCCAAGAGGTGCAAGCACTGCTCGACGAAGACCGCCAATACGTTGTCCGCTTTAAGGTCGAGCCCGGCAGGGAGATACACATCAACGACATAATACGCGGCGAAGTGGTTGTCCGCAGCGATATACTCGACGACAAAGTATTGTACAAAAGCGCGGACGAACTACCCACTTATCATCTCGCGAATATCGTCGACGACCATCTGATGGAGATAACTCATGTTATCCGCGGAGAGGAATGGTTGCCTTCCGCTCCGCTCCACGTTTTGCTCTACGAGGCCTTCGGTTGGCGGGATACTATGCCCAAGTTTGCGCATCTTCCCCTCTTGCTTAAGCCCGAGGGCAAGGGCAAGCTTTCGAAACGCGACGGCGACCGTCTCGGATTTCCCGTTTTCCCGCTCGAATGGCGCGATTCGCGGACGGGAGAGGTCTGCCCCGGATATCGTGAAGCGGGGTGGTTCCCCGAGGCGGTAGTGAATTTCCTCGCGTTGTTGGGCTGGAACCCCGGTACGGAACAAGAGATATTCAGCCTCGACGAATTGGTGCGGGCGTTCGACGTAACACGTTGTTCGAAATCGGGAGCGCGGTTCGATTATCAGAAAGGCGTATGGTTCAATCACGAGTATATCCTCCGCAAGAGCGACAAAGAAATTGCCGCGCTGTTTGCTCCGATAGTGGCTAACAACGGCGTGGATGAAAGCATGGAGCGCATCACGCGCGTCGTGAGCATGATGAAGGATCGCGTCAGCTTCGTTAAGGAGCTCTGGCCTCTTTGCTCTTTCTTCTTTATCCCGCCCGTTAGCTACGACGAGAAGACGCGCCGCAAGCGTTGGAAAGAGTATTCGGCAGAGCAAATGAACGAGTTGATAGACGTGCTCGCGGCGCTCGGCGACTTCTCCGGCGCCGCGCAGGAGCAGGCTGTCGGCGCGTGGATAGAGGAGAAAGGATATAAGCTCGGCGACGTAATGAACGCCTTCCGCCTCTGTCTCGTCGGCGAGGGAAAGGGACCGGGGATGTACGATATCTCCGCCTTTTTGGGCAAAGAAGAGACGCTCGCGCGGATCAAGAGAGCGATAAAGGTATTGGCACAAAATTAATATACGGAGTATGAAGAAGACAGTTGTAATATTGTTTGTTGCGTCGGCAGTGTTGTTCGCTTCGTGCGGCGCGGCGCTCACGGGTGCGGCGTTAGGCGGGTCGTTAGGCAGCGCCATAGGGGGTATCAGCAACGGTCCGCGCGGGCATGACATGGGCTTGCTCATCGGCACGGTTGGGGGCGCGGTTGTCGGCGCGGCGGTTGAATCGGCGGTTGACCGGAAAGAAGCCAACCAAAGAGCGGAAGACCAACGTAAGTACGAAGAGGAGAAAGCGCGTCTCGCAGCCAACAGGCAAGCGCGTCAGATGCAAGCCGGCGCGCAAGAGGAAGAGGTTTGTGATGAAGGCGGGGAATATGCCGACGATCGCATTGACATTGACTTTGGCGAGAGCGACAGTTACATCGAAGACCTTGACAACGCTTCCGACGACGGGAGCGGGGCGCGTTATGCGGCGATTGAAATACAGAACGTGCGCTTCGTCGACAGCGACGGGAGCAACACCATTCAGCGCCTCGAGCAATGCGAAATATCGTTCGAGATATACAACGCCGGTAATCGGGCGGCGGTCAATATCGAGCCGGCGGTAACGGAGAAGTCGTCCGGCGGACACATTCAGGTGTCCCCGAGCATACTCATAGAGAGTCTCGCGGCGGGCAAGGGAATACGATACACGGCGCGTGTAAAGGCGGATAACGCCATCAAAGACGGTAACGCAGACTTCGAAATAACCGTTACACTCGACGGCGAACCTACCGATACGGATATTGTATTCTCTATCCCCACGACAAAAGAGACAAGCAACTAAGAGGCGCAACCTCTCCGGCGACGACGGCATAATGTCCCGGTTTTATCTTGCCGGAGAGGTTAATTAGTATTCTTTAAGATGACTATTCTTGTTACAGGCGCGTCGGGTTTTATCGGCAGCTTTATTGTTGAGCGGGCTCTTGCGAACGGGTTCGAGACGTGGGCGGCGGTACGTCGGACGAGCTCGAAACGCTATCTGCAAGACGGCAGGATACATTTTATAGAGTTGGATTTCGACAGCGGGGAGCGTCTTCGGGCGCAGCTCGCCGGGCATACGTTCGATTATGTTGTTCACGCTGCAGGCGCAACAAAGTGCAAGCATGCTAATGATTTTTACCGCGTGAACACGGACGGGACGCGCCGGCTTGTAAACGCGCTATTGGCGTTATCGATGCCGGTGAAGAAGTTTATATTCGTTTCGTCGCTGTCGGTCTTCGGCGCGTGCCGCGAGACGGAGCCGTACGAAGAGATAAAAAACGGCGATACACCTCGCCCCAATACGCATTACGGCAAGTCGAAACTCCTTGCCGAGCAGTATTTGGAGAGCGTTCGCGACAAGTTGAATTATACTATTCTCCGCCCTACGGGCGTATACGGTCCGCGCGAAAAGGATTACTTTATGATGATTAAAAGTATTGCGAAAAGGACGGATTTCGCGGTCGGGCTAAGCCGTCAGGTAATCACGTTCGTATATGTAACCGACCTCGTGAATGCCGTTTTCCTCGCTTTGAACCGGGAGAAGAGCGGCGGGGCGTATTTCGTTTCCGACGGCGAAAGCTACGACAGCCGCGATTTCTCCCGGTATATAAAGCGGCTCCTGGGGATTAAAGGTGTTGTTCTCCGCTTCGTTCTGCCCGTTTGGATAGCGCGTATAGCTTGTTCGGCGTGCGACGTTTGGGGGCGGATGACCGGTAAAGTTACCGCCCTCAACAACGATAAATTTCATATTCTCGCGCAACGTAACTGGCTCTGCGACGTAACGACAACTATGGCGGAGCTCGGGTTTGCGCCGGAAGTGAAGCTCGAAGAAGGGGTTGAAAAGGCGATAGACTGGTATAAAAAAGAGGGTTGGTTGTGAGGTTGCCGAAGATATTACAGCCGGAGAAGAGACCGCATAAAGGGCTGTTGCCGATAGAGATTGCGGTCTTGGCGTATCTTGTGTTCACGCTTGTCGTGATGTTCTTTATGCGCGGGGAGTTGCATAATCCTGTGGGGATGTTGCTCTTCCGCTTGCGTGTCGTGGCGGTTATGGCTGTGATGTGGGGGCTGTATCGTCTTGTTCCCTGCCCTCTTGTGATGCTTATCCGCGTGCTTGCACAGATTGTCTTGCTCGGCGACTGGTATCCCGACACCTACGAGTTCAACCGTTGTTTCCTCAATTTAGACCACGTCTTCTGCGGCTTGGAGCAAACTGTCTTCTCCTGTCAGCCGTCGTTATGGTTCTCGCGGGTTATGCCTTGGCGGGTCGTTTCGGAGCTTCTCGACTTGGGTTACGTATCATATTATCCTATTTTTTTCTTCACCGTCATCTTTTATTTCCTCTACCGGCGCCCCTTGTTTCAGCGTGCGGCGTTCGTGGTGCTGTCGTCTTTTCTGTTGCTTTACGTGGTGTTTATCTTCCTGCCGGTTGCCGGTCCGACGTTTTATTTCCGTGCCGTAGGGACGGACGTAATAGAGCAGGGGGTGTTCCCGTCGTTAGGTACGTACTTTGCCGCGCATAGCGATTTGTCGTATGATTGCCTGCCTACGCCGGGCTGGCAGGACGGTTTGATGTGGAAGCTTGTTGAGGTTGCGAAGTGGGTGGGCGAGCGTCCGACGGCGGCGTTTCCGTCGAGCCATATCGGCGTAACGGTGGTTTGCCTGCTCTTGTTGCGGCGTACGGGGAACAGGAGAGTGTTCCTCACGGTGTTGCCGTTCGCCGTTCTGATGTTCTTCGCCACGGTTTACATCCAGGCGCATTACGCTATCGACGCTCTCGCGGGGCTCGCGAGCGGCACCATATTATATATTGTCTTGTGGCGCGTCTCCCGTTGTTTTAGGTATTAAGACACGACGTCGAATAAGTTTAATAAGGTTGAAAAATGCCTTGATTTTCTTATACGATGCACCGGCGTATCGGAGAACTGCATACCTTTACGCCGCCTTTAACGGCGAAAAGGTGCTTATATGTATTCAACAATAAATAACTAAAAGGTAGATCAATTATGATTAGCAACAAGTTGCAAGAGGCGTTTAACGCCCAGATCGTGGCGGAGATGTGGTCGGCAAATCTTTATCTGTCGATGTCTTATTACTTTGGCGGCAAGGGTTACGAAGGCTTTGCCCGCTGGATGAAAGCGCAGGCTAACGAGGAGAACGAGCACGCCGAAGAGATGGCGCAGTTCCTTATGAAGCGCGGGGGAAAGGCGCTCGTCGGAGCTATCGATGCCGTTCCGGCGGAGTGGGACGGTCCGTTGGCGGTATTTGAGAACGTATACGAGCACGAGTGCAAGGTATCCGGGCTGATTGACGCACTGCTGGACACGGCGGTTGCGGAGAACGACAAGGCGGCGCAGGACTTCGTCTGGACATTCGTTCGCGAGCAGGTCGAAGAGGAAGCAACGGCGCAAGGCATCGTCGACAAGATGAAGTTAGGCGGCGCGTCGGCTCTCTATCATCTCGACGAAGAGTTAGGCAAACGCAAATAACACACTTTAGACCTTAGACTGTTAATATCCTAACGATCGAGCCCAAGG
>JAJPZE010000142.1 GCA_021204565.1 Prevotella sp.
GCGCCCAACCCGGTTGGAAACGAATAAGTGAGTGCTGGCGGTATAAGACATACGCACAGCACAAACACAAGTATCTTTTTCATATTAGCATTTATTTATTCATAAGTAATAGTGTGTCATAATCAGGATTGTCGTACATAACCGACTTATCGCTTTTGCGACATGTCAAAAGCGTCTGCGGCATGTAAGATGATGATTGCACGAGCACCATTGACAATCGTGCAAGCGGAATTAAGTGTAACTTATTGATAATCAACACAAAGCTTGAGCATAGGTTTTGCGGGACATGATATGGGGTCGTGGGTGTCCGTAATATGGGTTTATGGATGCCCATAATATGAGGTCACGTAAAGTATAAACTAATAATCAAAATAGTACAACTTTCCCCGTAGGAAACCATCGTAGATAAGTGTGGTGTACGTAATCACATTCTAATCGCGCTTTGACACATATTCGGGAAAAAGCAGGGGGACAGCATGTTTATTATGCCGCCCCCACCGTTTAGTTCAAAATATTACTTATAAGAAGTTATTCGATTAGTACTTTCTTCACCGTGCCGTCGGCATACTTGATAATGTTCACCGTGCCGCAGACCGGTGTGTTGACACGTTGTCCGGCAAGGTTGTATATCTCCGCGCCGTCAAGCTCGTCCGCACTGACAGCATTGATACCCGTTGAAGTGTCGACCGTAACCGTCACAGTGATTGCTTTCTCGTAGAGTACAGTCTCGTTGGCATCAAGATAGAATGCGTTCTTCGGCACGGCAATAGTATATACGCCGTTCGTCGCAATCGTTTCCGTCAACGGAATAGTGATAGCAATAATGTTGTTATCTTCATTGAGTTCGATGTCACCATAGCTACCGCTTACGCCTGTCGCCACAACGTTACCGCTTGCATCAGTAACGGTTATATTCGCCGCGTCCGTTGCAAGATTTATCGGCGTATGGGCAAACTTAACATCCCTAAGAGACGCTACCGTTTCGCCGTCAGCTGGAGTAACCTCAACCGTGCGGACGATACCGTCGTACTCTACGATGTAAGTTGCGGTCGTCTCGTCGTTGTTGTAGTAGCTCGTGCCGCCGCCAATGGTGAGGGCGAAGAAGTCTGCCGGGATGGTGAGCACGTATGTGCCGTCGGTCGTAATCTCCGGGTCGAATGTGATGACGTACTCGGTGTAATCATCGTTGCTTGTCAATGTGCTCTCCACCGGTTCGCAAGATGTAGCGGATATTACATTGCCATCTTCGTCGGTCAAAGTGATGTCGGAAGCATTAGAACTTCTGCCTGCAAGCAGACCGCCGGAGTAGCTTACGGTGATGTCGCTGAGCTCGGCTACCACGCCGGCTACCGGTGAGAGCGACAAGTCTAACGTCTCGTCGGAGCTTACAAGGGTGTAGGTCGCGCTCATCTCCTCGTTCGGAGTGGAGTACCTGCCGAGTATGAAGACGTTATACGGAACGTAGAGAGTAAACTTGTCGCCTACATTGTAGCCTGTCAGGGTACTGATAACAGTACTGAACGTCAGTGTGTAGAACGACGGGTCGGAGGTATCTTCCTCACCGGAGGCGTATGATGCCTCTGCACCGGAACATGTAGCCACTTCCTCTCCGTTTTCGTCTTTGATAACAATCGCGCTGTAGTTCACTTCGTGGCTAAGACTCATACCATCTTCGCAGGCAAGAGTGATGTTGTCGTATATTTCTTCCACTTTGTCTCCGTCGGCGGGAGAAATTACTACAATCAGGTCTTCGGGCACACGATGCTCTACCTTCCATGTCTGGTCAAGGTCTACATCAAGGATGTTGAAGAAACCTTCCGGTATCCTGAGGTTATATGTTGCATCCTCAGTCATCGTCTCTGCAAGATTGAAAGTACAAGACGTGTAATCTCCGTTCGCGTCGGCATCGCCATTCCAATCGATGCTGCTTACCGTCGTTGCCTCGTTCATTCCGCCGGCATCGCCAAGCGAATAAAGAATAATATCGCTCGCTTCGTTGCCCGTAGCAATGTGGAACGGATAAGTACACGTGAGGGTGATAGTACTCAACTCTTCAAGTGTAACCTCAGCACTCGTTGAATACGGTTCCGGATCAGTGAACGTCCACTCTGCGATGACGAATGTAGTTGTTATCTCCGCACTGATACCAGTGTGCTTCGAGTTGGTGTAGAAGAACCCTTCAGGGATGGTAAGGGTGTACGTGCCCGGAGTGCTGATAGAGCTTGCGAATTTAAGAGCGAACGCGCCGGTGGTCGTTCCCTCACCCTCGTCCCAGCTGAAGCCGAACCGAGTTGCACACGTTGTAACCTGACTGCCTTCATCATCTGTTATTATGATGGAAGAACCATCATAGCCATTGCTTGCCGTGTATGTCTGGTCTTTCACTTCAAGATATGCGGATGTCGTGCCGGATACCTGACTGATGCTGATACCGCTCATGCCTGATACTACGGAGCTAACGCCGCCGTTGACAGGGTCGGTGAATGTCATCCTCACAGTCTCTACCGATGGACCGAATGTGTACTCTACAGTCAAATCCGTATCCAGACAAGTGAAGAATCCTGCCGGAATGGTAACGGTGCAAGCCTCGGATACTTCGTCCGCGAGAGTGATTGTGTACTCGTAGTCATTAAGTATCGTCACGTCACCCGTACCCGTTGTCAACTGTTCGCCATTCGCGTCGGTTACAATCACGCTGCTTGCCTGAACACTCTCGCCAAGTTCAAGTGCCGCGCTGCCCTCAATGGTTATCTCGGCCAAAGCGGATGTGAGTTGCGAACCTGCTTCGGGAGTGAACGTGAACGCTACTATATTGAACTCGGATGTAACCGCTTCATTTGTTACCGTCTCGGGCTCGTTGATGTTGAACAGACCTGCCGGGATATTTATGGTATACGTACCCGGGTCGGTTATCTCCTTGTCAAGGGTAATGGTACACGTGGAGACATAAACACCTTGTGTATCCCATGTGATGCTTGCGCCGTTTGCAACCGTCTCATCATCCTCGTTAGTAACGGTAATCGTACTTAAATCAGCTCCGTCCGCTAATGACATCCATTCATCACCTGAAAGGGAGACTTGACTGAGGCTGCCCGCTACTGCCGCATAATTTGCCGGAGTGACTGTGTAGGTCGTAACTTGCGGGTCGGTACCATTACTATATTGATAATGGATGGTAATCTCATCGTTGGTTTCGCCGTTATAATCGGGCAATAAAGTGCCGACGTAGAATGTGCCGGCGGGGATGATAACGTTGTAGTTGAAATTATAACTAAGACCGTCGCCGGCACCATAATTATTATCAAAATAGATAGCGCATCCGCCACTTACCAACGTTGTACTAGTGCTCCTGGCGACTTCCGATCCGCTACTATAGGCACTTTTGATAACAACATCCGTGCATTCCTCATCCACGGGAGCAATACCTTTTTCGCAATCTATAAGAATCCTTTCACGCCAGATAGCATTCTCTGCAACATATTCCTCGCTCGGAACAAACGTGTAAGTAAAAACACCGGGATTGGCATCGATGTAGTATGTTGCCGTCATTTCTTCGGTTTGACTACTGAATGTGTTTTTGGGTATTGTTACCACAAGTGTAGCGTAATCGTACGTCAATTCAGTCGAGAGAGTAATCGTGGCATAGTAATATCCATCGCCACGTGCTGACTCCTCACAGCTAAGACTGTTGCCTGTCGCGAGGGTTGTTGCGCTATCTTCCTTTTTGACGGTAACTCCACTTATTGCTGCCGTGCCGGCAGTAATCTGTGAATCGCTGCGCACGACAATCTCGGAGATGGTTCCTTCCTCTATCGTCGAGCCGCTCAGCGGATTAAATTCCACACCGCCTACGGTGAATGAAAGAACTACTTCCGTATTCGAAACGGTCTGATTCTTATCGGTACAGAAGATGCCCGCCGGGATAGTCATGGTATAGCTTCCGACTCCCGTGTAGGCTGCCCCGATACTGCTCTCCGGTGTCAGCGTACACGTCGAACCTGTTTCTTTACAAAGGAATGTGATATCGGAAATAGTAACTGTTTTGTCCTGAGTCGTATTCGTTATCGTGATACCCCCTCCCGAATAATTCTCATTCAGCGAAAGGAAACGGCTCTCGCACGATATTTCTATCGTACTTACACTTGATGTTAGCGTAGTACCATTCTCAATCGTTGTAATCGTGATATCAGTTACCTCCGGGTCGCTGGAGCCGTCATCACCATCTATGGCAAAAATCCTGCAAACGTTCGTCCAATTTGTATCAGCCTTGTACGCTTCCAAACTTTCTGCTGGCACATACAAATCTGTTGTAAAGGAAAATATCCGGTTACCCGCAGACCGAAACGACGGGGGAGTAGTTGCGTAGCACGTAACCTTAGAGAGATTCGGACAATCGTAAAAGGCAAAATTATCTGCATAGTTAAAAGCCGCCGGGAGCACTAGGCTTGTAATAAGGTTGCAGTGTGCGAACGTATACTGACCTATTTTCTCAAGCTCCTCCGGAAACGTTATCTCACTAATGGATGTGCTATTAAAAGCATAATTGCCAATCTCTGTATAAGAACTCGGCAGTGATACGCTTGTTAGGGCGGAGCAACCATTGAATGTATAATTAGGGATTGTCGTTATCTGACACGCGGATAAATCCGCCGATACAAGACTGGTGCAATTTCGGAATACGTATGTCCCAAGTGACGTAACAGTTGAAGGAAGCGTTATGGAAGTCAACGACGAACAACCATCAAAAGTATAATTGCTTACTGTACTGACTGTCCCCGGCCAAGAAAAGCTCTCAAGCGAAGTACAACTAGCGAATGCGTACGTACCAATTGACGTGATTGACGAAGGGAGTTCTACGGCTTTCAATGCAGTATATCTGAATGCACTATTCGCCAACGAGGTAACTGAATATACAGTTCCCTCGTAAGTTACCGTTGACGGCACTACAACATTTTCATCCACGAACATAGTCGCTCCCGCGTCTGCACTCAAAGCCTGCTGGGCAACGGCAGCCTCACTGCCGCTAAGTGAGTAGGTGATGCTAATGCCGTCATCATTTTCAATCGTAGCGGTCGTCGCCGCGAAGGACATCAACGGGAAGACCGCAGCTAAGAATAGTAGTAGAAAACTTTTTTTCATAAGCTTGTAATTTTAGTGAATAAACAAATAAATGGTAACTATATGTGATATGTTCGTTTATATCGATTTTGTTTTCGTCTGCTACCTATTTCGATAACCGTTTGCCGGGTCTGCTCCGGTCGCCGGATTCAGTTCGGTTCAGTCTCGCTCGGTTTCGTTTCTATCGGTTCCGTTTCCGCAGAGTTTTGGCTCTTCCGCCTCGGTTTCTCGTCGCTCGGTTTTGTCCGGCTTGACTTGGCTTCCGCCAGTACAAAATCACCATACTTTAGACCCCTTTGCCTTGCGCAGATATTCCGCATTAGGCGTGTCAAAGGTAGTTTCTCCTGCGACAAAAACAAAACAAAATACCGGCACTTTAAGCTATTTTAACCCCCCCCCCTAAATTTTGCAATATATAACATAATAGTGCATCAATATCACGCAGAAAGCCAGGCAAACGGCACCCCGAACGCCCGACTCCCCCACAAACGTTCCCCGTTAATGTCAGCCTTACATCTTCATCGTCCGCTGTGCGGTTCTGATGCCGGGCAGGTTGTCCTCACAGTTAGCGGTCATTTGCTCCGCATGGGCAATGCCGCCGGGAGATGGGACATCAGGACATCTCTTTATGTCCGGTTCGTTATCCGGTTTGTTACCCGGTCTGTTATTCGGTCTGTTATTCGGTCTGTTATTCGGTTCATTAATCGGTTCGTTACCTTGTTTGTTACTCGGTCTGTTGTCTTGCTTATTATCCGTTGTCTGCTCCTCCTCTTTCGCCGGCGAGAGTTCCAATTGTATCTTTCTGTCGAGAGCGGCATGCTCCGCCCTGAGTGCTTTCAACTCGTCCTCTTTCTTCCATTCCTTGCCGGCAATCTCTTTTAACTGCGGTATCTCACGTGCCAATGTCTCGTTCGCCACCTCGTATTGCTTGATGATTGAAGGTATCTTTTCCAATGCATTAAGGAAATTCATCGCCGCCGCATGCGCGTCAGCCGCAGCTATATGACCGTTATTATATCTGTATTTGTAGTTGCCCTCTATCACAAAGCGGTTGTCGACAAGCTCCAAGCCGTCGCTGAATATCTTCTCGCTCATCACCATAACCGGGAAACCATATAACTCGCCAACGCGATTGTACCTGCCGTGCGTCGTGGCGTTCTTCGCCACCTCTTGCAGATACCTGCCCATCGCCTTTTCATCCGTCGTCGCAAGGTTGTCAATCCTCAACATATTGAGATGCTTGCCGTCCTTGCCCGTCTGAGCAACGGAGAGGAACTTGTTCCAATCGTCCGTCATCGCGCTGATAACCGTCCGGTTGCTCTCCAGCTCCGCTATCTTCGCCTCCAACTTCATCTCCGACTCCCGCCGCCCTTTGTTGAATGACTTCCGCTCACCCTCCAACGAGGCTATCCTCTTCTCCAACTTCGCCTTGTCAAGCAGGTCGGTGTTGCCCGAAAGGATTGCCATATACTCCGAAAAGTTCATTCCCGACTTCTCATCCATCGCGCCTTCGTCAATGGTCCGCGCTCCGAGTGCTCCGCTCTTCAACTGTGATATAAACGTCTGCTTGCAATGCAGGAGATTGAACTTATATGAGTCCAACGATTTCTCCACAGCGTAAATCACCACATCCACGTTATTTCCTGCGAAGTGCTTCGCAATCTCGTTGCCCGCCCTCACGCCGCGCCCGTCCCGTTGGGACAGGTCGGACGGCCGCCACGGGGTATCAAGGTGATGAATGGCGACACATCTCTTCTGTGCGTTCACGCCCGTGCCGAGCATGCTCGTGGAGCCGAACAACACGCGCACTGTCCCCTCGTTCATCGCCTCAATGACCGCCTTACGCGCACTCTCCGTCTTGCACTCCTGTATGAAACGTATCTCCGAAGCGGGTATGCCGTAGTCCTCCGTCAGCTTGCGCTTTATCTCGCCATACACGTTCCATCCCCCGCCCGGTTGCCACGTACCCAAATCGGAAAAGACAAACTGAGTGCCTCTCTGCGTGTCGTACCTCTTATAATACTCCGCTATCATCCGCGCACAATGCGATGCTTTGTTGTCGGGATGGTCGGCATAGTAAGGGTCAATCATACGCATGTCGAGTGCCATCTTCCGCGCATAGTCGGTGGCGATTAACATCTTCGCCTTCTCTTCCGTCGGCGACAATGCATCACGCCCGAGCAATGTTGCATCGCCCGTCTTGGCGAACTGCATCAAACGCTGAATGAATGTTTCTTGGTCGGGAGTGGGAGAAATATTATGAAGTATCTCATTCTTGTGCGGACGATCCACGCCCACATCCTCCGCAGTGCGGTAGTCGGTTATCTCGTTATAAAATGCGGCAAGCTCCGGCACCTTTATGAAATACCGGAACCGCTCTTTCTGCACGATATTATTCGTAACGTTAAACTCGAAGTCGATTGTCTTCTTCGCGAAGATTGCCGCCCAAGCGTCGAAGCAACGTATTTCCTGACGCGCCAACTCACGTGGACGGAGATATTTGAACAACAAGTACAACTCCGTGAGGGCATTGCTGATAGTCGTGCCGGAGAGGAATGTCGCGCCCAAATCTTTGCCCGTCCGCTCTTGTATGGTGCGTATGGCGAAGAGCATATTAAGTGCTTTCTGACTGCCGTCGGCATTGCCCAATCCCGCAACACGGTCGTGGCGCGTGTTAAACCTGAGGTTCTTAAACTGATGGGACTCGTCTACGAAGAGATGGTCGATACCCATCTGACGGAAGTCGACAATATCATCAGCCCGTTTCTCTATGGCGTGCTTTATCTCCTCCAACTTCGCTGTAAGATTGGCTTTCCGCTTCTCCAGACCGCGCAACATACCGCGCGAGATTTCCTTGTCCTGCCCGCGCAACACCTCAAGGTTCTCTTCGATAGTGTCCAGCTCTTCCTGCAAGATACGTTGTTGCAACTCCGGCGACTGCGGTATCTTGCAGAACTGGTCGTGAGACATAATGACGCAATCATAATCGTTGTTCCTTATATTATTGAAGAACCGCACGCGATTGGCAGCGGTGAAATCTTTCTCCGATGCGTAGAGGATACGTGCATTCGGATATGCCGCCTGATAGGTTGCCGCTATCTCCGCCACGTTCGCTTTCAACCCGATAATCATCGGTTTGTGCGCCATACCCAAGCGTTTCATCTCGTGAGCGGCTATACACATGATAAGTGTCTTGCCCGTACCCACCTCATGGTCGCATATCCCTCCGCCGTTCTGTTTCAACATCCACACACAGTCTTTCTGCGACGGATAGATGCTCTTCACTCCGCGGCTCGCAAGACCTTTCAGATTGAGGTCGGGGAAGGTCTGATGACTGCCGTCGTACTGCGGACGGACGAAACAATTGAACTTGCGGTTGTACATATCCGTCAACCGCTCCTTGAATGCCGGCGATTGCGCTTCCAACCACTCGCTGAAACCGTTGCGTATCTCGTCTATCTTCGCATTCGCAAGCTGTATGCCCTCGCTGTCCCGTATCTTAATATCATTGCCGTTCTCGTCCGTGCCGATACACTTCATCATATCGGGGCAAGTGTTATGCAGAGCGTGTTTCAACAGGCTCATCCCGTCGTAGTGCCGGTAATACCCCTTCACCATAAACTCGTCCGTTATCTTCATCGTCCGGAAACCGCATGCC
>JAJPZE010000226.1 GCA_021204565.1 Prevotella sp.
CACTTCTTTCTCGCTCCCGATTTCCGTGTATATCAGCTGGTCACGTATATGTTTATGCACGGCGGTTTCGCACATTTGTTCTTCAATATGTTCGCGTTGTGGATGTTCGGTTGTGTGGTTGAGCGTGCATTGGGAACGAGGCGCTACATAGTGTTTTATATAGTTTGCGGCATCGGCGCGGGTTTGTTTCAGGAGGCGGCACAGACGGGCGAATTGCTCGTTATGTGTAGCGAGCAACTTCCCGGATTCGGGTTGTCCGACTTGCCGAAGGTGGTTGCGGACAGCGCGCCGGTACTTAATCTGTGGACAACGGTAGGGGCTTCGGGCGCGATATACGCCATATTGTTGGCGTTCGGAATGTTGTTTCCCGAACAACGCATATTTATCTTCCCGCTCCCGATACCTATCAAAGCGAAGTGGTTCGTGATGATTTACGCGGCGATTGAGCTGTTCTCGGCTATGAGTACAACGCAGGACGGGGTGGCTCACGTGGCGCATCTCGGCGGCATGGTGTTCGGGTATTTCTTTATCCGTTATTGGCGCAAACATCCTTACGACGCGGGTTTCGGCTACGGAAAGAACGGCTTTTTCAGCGACACGCGCGGCGGACGTACGTGGCGGAACCGGTGGTCGAACAGCTCGTCCACTATTGATACGGGACATTACAACGATGTTTACACGCGCGAAAAGGATACCGATTGGGATTATAACGCACGGCAAACGGAGCGGCAGAAAGAGATTGACGCAATACTCGACAAGATACGCAAGAGCGGCTACGACAGTCTGACAACGGAAGAGAAACAGAAGCTCTTCGACGCCGGCAACCATTAACACGTCCGTCCCCGTATGAAGTTGAAAATAGTGAAAAGTGCCGGCACGATAATCTTCGTCGTAAATATCGTGTTTGTTGCGGGGCTGTTAGTCTCCGGCTTTTCTTATCTTGTCGACCCGGCGAAGTGCCCTTACGCGACGTTGGCGGGTATGTCGTTCCCGTTGTTTTTGGCTGTTAACCTGCTCTTTCTTGTCTTTTGGCTGATATTCAAACCCCGCCGGGCGTTGCTTGCGTTCGCGGCTTTCGTGGTGTGTTACAACCCCGCAAGGATGTACATCGGTATTCATCCGGCGGGCGAGACCCCTGCCGGCGCGATAAAGGTGATGACGTATAACACGCTTAATTTTACCGGATTGGAATACAGCCGCTTGGATCATAGGGACAACCCGATAGTGTATTACCTCGTCGATGCCGACGCTGATATCCTCTGTTTACAGGAATGTTTACGCACCGGGTTGTCGCCAGACATGCACCAACTCCTCTACGACAAGTATCCCTATCATCACTTCACCGACCAGGGGAGAGGGGGTACGTCGTTGGCTGTATATACAAAATATCCAATCCTGAAAGTGGATTCAATCCCCTGCGACACCTGCTCGAACATCAGCGTCGCCTATACTCTTGCCCTGCCGAAAGGCTATGCAATCGTTGTCAATAACCATTTCGAGAGCAACAAATTCGAACCCGACAAAGTGCGCGACTTCCGTTCGATGATGTTGGGAGAGATGAGGAAAGACTCCGCGCGTATGGAGTCGAAGTATATCTTTTCCCGCCTCATGGAGATGTCGAAGCGACGTAGCGCGCAGGTAAAAGCGGTGGCGGAGTACGTCAAACTTAATCAGGACGTGCCCCTGATATTATGCGGCGACTTCAACGATATGCCGATTTCGCATAACTATTATGCGCTCGCGCGTCTTTTGACCGATTGTTTCCGCGCATCGGGACTCGGCTTCGGCTGGACGTATGCGCATAACGGAATGCGCGTAAGGATAGATAATATAATGTGTTCCGGGCACTTCGTGCCGCACGCATGCAAGGTATTGACCGAGCAGGAATACAGCGATCACTACCCTGTCGTGTGCTGGTTGACATATAAAGAAGACGGGAAAGAAGAGGGGGACGAGCCTTAGCGGTTAGCCTTTTATTCCTTTGTTATGAGCGCCGTTGCAAATGCCGCAATGCCCTCTTCGCGCCCTACGAAGCCCATTCGCTCGTTGGTTTTGGCTTTGACCGACACATTGTCAACGTCGATGCCGATTATGTCCGCGATACACCGGCGCATAGCTTCAATATAAGGGGAGAGGCGCGGATGCTCGGCAAGGACGGTGATGTCAACGTTGCCGACGCTGTATCCTTTGTCCTTTACGAGCCCGATTGTGCGGCGGAGAATATCCTTTGAATCCATATTGAGAGTGGCGTCGGACGTGTCGGGGAAATGATATCCGATGTCGCGTAACGCCGCCGCGCCAAGCAACGCATCACATAAAGCGTGCAACACGGCATCAGCATCGCTATGCCCAGTAAGCCCTTCCGGATAATCAATACCTACTCCGCCGAGACGCAATTCCCTGTCTCGTGCGAAGCGGTGGCTGTCGTAACCGAAGCCCGTACGTATCTTCATCGGCGGGTAAACAAATCCTTTATCCCGTCCATATCAAACGTCAACGAGAAGCGCAACGTCTGGTCGAGCGGGTTCGATTTAGCGGTTGCAATGAGGTATGCGGCGTCAAGAGAGAACACCTTCATCTTAAATCCCGCGCCGAATGCAAAGTACTTGCGGTTACCCTTGTTCTCCGACTCGTTATGATATCCGGCACGTACGAAGAACTGGTCGTTGTACGAATATTCCGCTCCTAAACCCCAGCGGATTTCCTGCAACTCCTCCTTAAAGCCGTTGGGTGCGTCGTGAAAACTCTTGAATATACCTCCGATTGACGACACGTCGTAATATTCCTTTTGCACGCGCTCTTGGTAATCCTCGGTTGTCTCGCCGTCCTTTTGTTTGGGGTATGTAGGCACAAGAAGCTTATACGCCTCCGCAGAAACGGAGAGGCGGTTATAATCGTCGATGGGGACGGTGAGCGCCGCTCCAAGACGCAGCGTTGTGGGGATAAACTCCGAGTTGTCGTCCCCTCCGAAAGAAATCTTCGAGCCGATATTCGAGATGTCGAGCCCGAGTCCGATCTGGCATTCACGGTATCCGATGTTGAAATAATTCTGATAATATAGCGCTATATCAGCGGCGAAGGCGGAGCCCGGCGAGCTATCGTCGGTGTAATCATACGTAAGGTCGGAATAAATCCAACGTAACGCGGCGGAGATGGAGAACTTAGACGAGAGCATCAGCGAATAAGCCACATCGACCGACATTTCGTAGGGCTTGATTGTCATGGCGTCCTCACTCTCGCTCAAATATACCTCGCCAAGAGAGAAGTAACGTAACGAGGCGGACACCGCCGAATAATCGCCAATGCGGTAATATCCCGCCATATATGCAAGGTTCATGTCGTTTACGAGCTGGCGCAACCACGGGGTATAGTTGACCGATACTCCCGCCCGGCTGATACAGAAAGGATACTTTGCGGGGTTCCAATATTGCGAGTTTACGTCGGGTTCGGTCGCAACGCCGATGTCGCCCATACCCGCCGCGCGCGCGTCGGGAGCAATGGTTTGCGAGGTTACGCTCGTGCTCTCGGGGTTGAACATATCCCGCTTATCCTGCGCCCGCAACGCCGTCCAAGCGGCGAGTAACAACAGAGTTACGGCGAGGCGCATATATATCCGTCCGATGTAAAAAGGCTCTTTTCTTCTAATAAAAAGCATCGTATCTATTATAAATTGTTTCTTATTCATCCCGTTTGATATCATCTGAAGACTATCAGTTTGCGGGCTTTGCTTGTATACCGGCTGCTGTCCGAGGAGAGGCGGACCCGGTAAACGTACACGCCCGTTTGAAGCCTTTGCCCGTTGGCGCAAGTGAGATCCCACGTATATGTATATGCTCCCGACCGGCTCACGTTCGTGTCTTTATGTTGCCAGAGAAGCCGTCCGGCGGCGTCGCATACATCTATAATAACGGTTATGTCGCTGCCGATGCGGTCGTGCGAAACGACAAATGTGGTTGTTGTCGAGGCGGGGTTCTGCGTCAGAGAAACGCCCCATATGGTCGGCTCGAGCCCCGCTACGACGTTGAAATTCAGCACTGTCGTAGACGAGTTATTAAAGATATCCCAAGCCCGGAACTGCAGTTTGTGCGCACCCGCGCTCAGCTCGGGGATGGAGTAAGCCACGCTCCCGGAGGTGTACGACCCGAAGTCGTAGGCAAACTCATCGTTGAGATTGTATGTCGTGGCGGCGGATCCGTCGATAATCAAAGACAGGTCGTGCCCTATGCCGATGCCGGTCGTGTTAATCCCGTCCTCGTCGTATATCTGCGCCACGAAGTAGGGCGTGGGGTTCACGTTGTCGCCGTCGCGGAAGCTCTCGTCGTTGAGATAACAGAACAGCGACGGACCTGTTCCGTTATTATTTACGTTCTCCGTCCCCCCGAGAACTATGCTTTCGCTCTCCCCGTGCGCCGTAAGCGGCTCGTCTTCCGACGCCGCAAAGAGGGTGACGAGTCCGCTTTCGTCGGAGTAGTTAATATCCATCGGCACGGCAAACGTTATATCAAACCGCCCGTCGACGGCGGCAACGGTTCCGTTGAAGATAGTTTTGGTCCGGTCGGTATATGTGAACGCGGTCGACGCGCCGGAGCTTGTCGTGTCGTTCAACCGGCACGTTATAGTCTCTTCCGAGTCCCGTATCGTTGCCGATACGGTGCCGTTAAACGCCGCCGCACCGACGATATGCCCCGATATGGTCGCAGTCCCCCCCGCTTTCAAGCCGACCGTTTGCCCGTCGGAGACGTCGGTCGAATTAATCGAATCGATAACTATCTCGAGGCTCGGAATATTAAGCGCCACTGCCGGGTCGCCCAAGAGAGAGTATTGGAGCTTGTTGGTTGTGCGGTCTTCGCCGGAGGTGATGAGATAGTTCTTTGTCAGCCGTTGCGCTTCGCCGAGTGTAACCGGAGAGCCGTCGACGGTGTTGAGCACGTTCTTAAGAAATGCCTGATTCATCCGCTTGTTATAATTCGAATAAACCGTTCTGGTCGTCCCGAAGAAAGCGAAAGCTCCGCCGTTAGCATTCAGGACTGCCGCTTCGCCGATGGTCGGGACGGTGCCGTCGAACGGCATGACATCACAGGAGGCGGTAATCCATAGGGGCAGGTTGGTGTTCGTAAACGATTGAAAGTCGGTCAGATTGAGTACTCGTTCGTGGGATATTAGTGTCTCGGAGCCGTGCCCGCCGTAGTCGAAAAGCAACGCTCCGGATGCCTGTTGGGCTTTAAGGATATTCGTTACTTCGGGGTACGTGTTGCCGTTTGCCGACGAGACACGTTCGTACGTATCCCACATCACTTTCTTTATCAGATACCCCGGATAGAGGGCCGCTATCTGGTCGGCAGCTTCGTTAATGTCTTGCATATGTACGTTATCGTTGCCGTCGTCGCCGAGGAACATCAGCGTGTTTTCCCAATCTCCCGCGTTCTCGTTCTCTACGTATGCGATTGTCTTGTCGACCATCACTTTCGCCTCCGCCTCCGTTGTTACGGGGAACCGACCTACCGCCACGTCGAGCAAATCACCGCTCTGGGGGTTTGCGCCCTCGCCCTCGTCGAGGAGACAGAAGTAACCGTCGTCGACGTAACAGGTAATCTGGTTATACGAGTCTTCGCTCTCGAAACAAAGCAAATAGTCGTCTTGCGAGAGGTTGCGGGTGGTGGTGGTGAGCATCCGGTTGTCCCAAACGCAGTCGCCGAAAAGTAACAAATATTTGGGTTGGTCGTCCTCTGTCGAAGCCCGGTCGTACAACATTTTAAGGTAGCGGCGGTATGCGTTTGCGTCGGGCGTGCCGGAGGAGAACTCGTTGTAGAGCTCGTCTGCCGGCACTATGTTGACGCGCATTCCGTCGTGCGTCTCGTGAAATTCTTTAAGGCGGTTGGCTTGCGTAAGGAGCTTCTGCGACGTAGGTATGACGATCACCAAATCCGCCTGCGGGTCGGCATGCCGGTTTTGGTTGGTGATGTTGCAGACGTATTCCGCCGCCGGATGACTTGCCGAAAGAGAGTAGTTCTCGCGGGGCGTATCGTAGGTTATAGCTATGTAATCAAGCCGTGCGCTCCCGCCCGACGAGGGGGTAATCGTTACGGTATTCTCCGCTTTAAGGTTGGTTGCGGTGATGGTTTTTGTTGCCGATTTACCCATGTCGTATGTGCCGCAACTCATCGAAAGCGTACCTATAATAGAGTCGTTAAATGCGACGGCGACCGTCGATGTCTGCCCTGCCGTAACGTCAATAAACACTTTTCCCGACCGTGAACCCGTATCGTTCGCAATCAAATATGTGCGCTCCGAGCCGATCTTAACCTCGTCAGCATCCACTAAGTTACGTCCCCCTTGATACCAGGCATACCCGTCCGTTTCGTAAAGGGAATGATAATCCTCAGGCGAGTGATAATATTGTGCGGCGAACGAGGCGGAGTCCGCAGTCAGCACGTCGCCCCCCGAGTCGGTGATGAAATAATATCCGTAGTCGGAGTAAGGATTGCGCGTGCGCGTGGTGGTTGTGTTGTCGTTCCAAGAGACCGGACCTTTGGCGTAAAACAAATGCTTGCCCCCGACGATGCATTGCGGTATTTCTTCGAGATCGTCCGTTCGGGCAAGGTACTCCTGAGTTATCGTTTCGGGCTGCAAGTTGCCCCCGTATCCGTATATATGAACCTTGTTAATATCGTTAAAGCCGGCGCTGCCCGCCACGCTTTGCGTCAGCTCATATATGCCCGTATCCCCCACACGTATCTTCGCCCAGTTGCCCTCTGCCAGCACGGAGGAGGCTTTATATGTCTCCGCCGCCGACACTTTCCTCATCCCTTTTGCCCTTGAAACGGGGGACGACGATATGCGCAACATAAAGCTGACCAACCATTGATAACGTCCGTCGCGGTATACGAGCGGCACGAGATGTACTTTAAGGATAGGGCGCTTGCGGTCGTAAACCACCGTCGTCTCCACCCCCGGCAACTCCGGCAACGGCTCCCCGCATATCGCATTATAACGCGCTATATCCGACGGAGCCATATCGATGAACTCGGGATAAACAATGCTCGCGGTATACGTCGAGTCGGCATAATTCGCGTTCAAGGGCATTGAGTAACCCACATGCGGCACGACCGAGTCTATCGTTACGTCGTCCGCCGTCAGGTGGATAAACAACTCTTGACCCGACACAACCGCGCTGCCGGACAAAAGAAAGAGAAGCGATAAAATATATCTCCGCATACTTGATTAATAACGTATCAACCCCGCATTTATTGCTTTAACGCCAAGAATATCAACGATGTAGCGTCCGCAAAAAACCGCGTAATCACCGCACCTGAAACATCAATCCTCACGGCGTTAACTTATCTTTCAAACGTTAATACGAGAGGCGGTGTGCAATGAAATTTTAGCTCAAAAAGCGCGTAAATTTAGGTCTCGTTTGGCATCTCCACATATCAAAACGAATGCGAATATAGTTCGCGCCAAGCCAAACCCCCATAAATGACCCTCTCATTACTTAGTTCTTGCACACTTATTACACGGGGTTTCATAGGGTCAAACCCCGTACTTTCAGGACCCAAAAACCCGTGTTCTTGCAGATCTGCAACTATGCTCCGAATATGTAAAACCACATAACTTGTTGATTTTCAACATATTCCGAAATTCGCGAAAAATGACGCAAAATGCCCCGCCGCCGGCGTTTTGCGGATTTCAAACGTTAAATTCGGGAGTGTGCAATGTTAATTCAATAGTTAAAAAAAATCCATATCCTTGCAGCGATGCGACCTGCGTGCGGGCAATGTCTAACGCAGAGGGGGCAAACGAAACGGGCGGGCGGTTAAGGAATGCATAATCTTATGACATCGAACGCGCCCCGGCAGGGTCATACAAATAAGGTGCACTCTCCGGGAGGGTGCACCTTATCCATTTTAATTGTCTGTCTCTGCAAGAGACGGATTAGAAGAAGATGTATCTGTTGTCGACCACTTGCGCGTTGTTGTGCAATTCGTTCATAAAGTTGCCGGAGTTCTGCATGGCTTTCTTCCTTGCCGGCTCAATGATGTTCTTCGGGTCGTACTTATCCCCTTTGGGGGTCTTGTCGATTACTTTGAACAGATATACGCCCGCCTCTCCGGCAACAGGTTTCTTCACGGTTTGCCCTTTGGCGGTCGCCGCTACGGCACCGGCAAGAGCGGGCTCGTTGGTCGCAGTCATCTTAACGAATACGGGCGCGGCATATGTGATCTGGCTTAACGTATCCACCTTTGCCCCTTTTGCCCTTGCCTCGTATGCCTCGCTGAAATTAGCCCTGTCCGCAGTCTGGTTCTCGCTCATGCAGAGCCTTGTCCATCCCAGGTTCTTCACCACCTCGCGGGTGATGTCGTCCATTTCCGCGAATGCTCCCTCCGGGTCGTATGATCCGTGCCTCGCTATCGCCCCGACCACCGTTCCCCATGCCGCGTCAAATGCCGGCACGGGTTCTTTCGTCCTGTCCGCGCACAGCTTTCGAACCTCCGCTATGCTCGGCGGGTACTGGCTCGTGCAGACGTACTCCGCCACGGCGTTACTTGCCACTGCGAATGACACGTGGCCAAGAATGTCGAAACAGAAGTCCATAGCACGAATGTCGTCGAGCACCTTTGCCGCCGGGTATGCCGAGCTGATGCGGGTT
>JAJPZE010000049.1 GCA_021204565.1 Prevotella sp.
CCTCTGACCCGAGGCTCGGCATCCCCGTCCGTTGGGCGCAAATATCAAGGACGAGAGTGATGATTGAATTAGAACAGCCCGGACGCAGCATCGAAGCCAGCCAGGGGACGCACTTCTTTCAAAACATTACATCACTCGGAGTGGGGTACTTCACCATACGGAACGGTAACGGGTTCTTCCGCTCCGATCTTCTCGACCGTCTCCCGGCGGTTGTGGAGACCGCGCACCTGCGGCACGTGCGCCTTGACAAACCTCTGAGGATAATGCTCGACGGCATGAAACAAACCGGTGTGGCGATTTTCGGCACCGAAGAAACCTGATGTGGCGATGATGAAGAAACTGAGGGGAAAAGACATCGCTCTGCTGATTGTATGTGTATTTACACTATTGCAATTCGCGGTGTTGATTGTATTCGGTTATACCCCTTACCCCGATAGCGAGTCGTATATAGAGACTGCCCGGCAGTGCATAGACGAGGGCACCCCGTATCCCGCGCCGTCGATGATTAATATCGACTTTGTTTGGAATACCGGGGCAATTAACATGGCGGTTTTGTCTCTATGGCTTACCGGGTCGGTAACACCTCTTTTAATCATCTACACGCTGATGAAAGGTGCGGCTTGCGGTCTTGTTTATCTCATAGCCCGGAGGTTAGCGGGGCAACGTATTGCCCTCATCGCGCTCGTCTTGTATGCCGTTTATCCCGCTAATTACGGCGAGGCGACCTCAGTGCAGTCGGAGGTTCCCTTTATCTTCTTCTCGCTCCTCGGCATACTGGGAGTGGTTTGCAGAAGACCCGTTTCAGGAGGGATGTCGTTGGGCTTGGGGAACTGGTTCCGTCCGTTGGGGCTCGTCTTTCTCCTTTCTTGCTGCGTGTATATCGTGCTGAAGAAGACCGGCATATGGAGGGGGTTAGTCCGGATGATTGCCGGATATGCGGCGGTGTTGCTCGTTATCGGGACGCTAAGCTATTTCACTACCGGTCATTTCATCTGTCAGGCGGGCAGCGTATGGGTTGAAATAATGAAATACTCCCGGGATAACGACCGCGACAAAACTAACGGCGAGGGGGAAACGTATGTATACGGCGAGCCGTTGAAGGTGTTGGATATGGATATAAGCTACGGCGAAAAGGAAAAGATATGCAGACGGGATTTCCTTGTCTGGGTTCGCAACAATAAGGCGGAATACCTATATCAGATGAAGAAGAAACTCATAGACTTATATTGTTCCGACAACGTAAACCTGTGCGCGTTCATCCCCGGCAAGCGGGGCAAGGCGTATATGTACGGCGAAATAAGTATGAATTCCCTAATCAAATGCTTCCCCGCTTATTCGCCGGTGCAAATCCTGACCGTAATAAATCTGCTCTATTATTATCTGCTGATGTTGCTCTTTATAATATCCGTGCCGTATCTCCTGATAAGAAGACACTATGATTGGGTGGCGTTCGCGCTGTGCATAACGGTTCTGACAACGCTGTTGCTTCTTCTCTTTTCTCACGGGGAAGCCCGCTATCATGTGCCTCTTATGCCCTTCATCATAATCGCCGATGCGGCATTGATAAGCGTAACGCTCCCGGGACGCACAAAGATTGCTCCCCCTGTCGCTATCTAATTGAATTTGAACAATTAACGCAAAAAAGATATGATTATTTTTTTGTATCCGACGGGAAATTACATACCTTTGCAATCGCTTTGCCGGCGGCAGGTATGGTTGTTCGTCAGCATTATACAGACATAATTTGATATAAAAGACATGACAAAAGCCGAGTTAATTGCAGAGATTGTCGATCGCACGGGAATAGAGAGGGCTGAGGTTTCAGGCGTGGTTGAGGCGTTTATGTCTCTTGTCAAGGAATGTGTTCTCGACGGTCAGGATGCCGTTTACCTGCGCGGATTCGGCACGTTCGCCCTAAAGCACCGCGCCGCAAAGACGGGTCGGAATATCTCGAAGAACATCACTATCGATATCCCCGACCGATATGTGCCCTACTTCAAACCCGCGAAAGATTTCGTCAAAAAGGCGGCCGAGCGGAGAGACGGACATAGCTTATAATTCAACATTACAAATAAAATAATAATCTACAACACAATTTTTTATGCCAAACGGTAAGAAGAAAAAGGGTCATAAGATGGCGACCCATAAGCGCAAAAAACGTCTTCGCAAGAACAGACACAAGAGCAAGTAAGGCTCTTCTTGAACCGCTTTGCGGCGGCGGTCGCAAAGCGTTGCCGTGTGCGCCGGGATATGTGCACGGCGTGTGTTTTGACTTTTTGCAAGAAGTTAGAAAGGAGGGGATGTGCCCGTTTGTCCGTATCCGGACGTTGAGGCATATCCTCTGTTTTTTTAAGCAAGGGCTCGTCTCTTGCATAACGCGAATCTCTATTGGTCCGGTATTTGACCTGCGTTGTCGTACGTCTTGGACGGCTAATAGGGCGCTTTATAAAATATGATTATGAACATAACCATCCTGCAGGTATGGAAAGGGAAATAGTGATTGATGTTCAGCAAAAGGATATTTCAATAGCTCTGTTGGAAGACAAGAGGCTCGTTGAATACCAGAACGAACAGCGTTCGGCTTCTTTCTCTGTCGGCAACGTATATGTCGCTAAGGTGAAGAAGTTGATGCCGGGTCTGAATGCAGCGTTTGTTGATGTCGGTTGCGACCGGGTCGCCTTTCTCCATTACCTTGACATGGGCAATCACTTCCCTTCGTACGAGAAATATCTCAAACAAGTATTAAGCGACAGAAAGAAGCTATTCCCGTTCACAAAAGCCACGAAGCAACCCGACCTGCCGAAAGAAGGGAGCGTGCAGAACACGTTAGCGAAAGACCAGGAAGTGCTTGTACAGATTGTCAAGGAGCCGATTAATACGAAGGGACCGCGCCTTACGGGGGAGATTTCGTTTGCCGGCAGAAGCCTTGTGCTCGTCCCTTTCGGCGACAAGGTGTCCGTCTCGAGCAAGATAAAAAGCGGCGAAGAACGTGCAAGGCTGAAACAACTTGTCAACAGCATACGCCCCAAGAATTGCGGAATAATCGTCAGGACCGTGGCTGAGGGGAAACGTGTAGCGGAGTTGGATGCGGAGCTGAAATCGCTATACGAACATTGGATACAAGTTATCAGCAAAGTTCAGCAAAGCACGAAGCGTCCCGCGCTCGTTCACGAGGAGGCGAGCCGCGCCGTCGCCCTTATCCGCGACATCTTTAATACGAGTTTCGAACACGTTTACGTCAACGACCGGCAAGAGTATGACGAGCTGAAAGGGTACATCTCCGTTATAGCTCCCGAGAAGGCAAACGTCGTCAGCCTGTATACCGGGAAAGTACCTATCTTCGACAATTACAACGTTACGCGCCAGCTCAAATCAGGCTTCGGCAAGACCGTGAACTATAAGCACGGGGCGTATCTCGTAATCGAACATACGGAAGCGATGCACGTCGTGGATGTCAACAGCGGCAACCGCACGAACGCCGAAAACGGTCAGGAGCAGAACGCACTTGAGGTTAATCTCGGCGCGGCGGACGAACTGGCTCGCCAACTGCGTCTGAGAGATATGGGGGGAATTATTGTCGTCGACTTCATCGATATGACTCTTGCCGAAGACAAGCAGTTGTTATACGAGCGGATGTGTAAGAACATGCAAAACGACCGCGCACGCCACAACATTCTTCCCCTTAGCAAATTCGGGCTGATGCAGATAACCCGGCAACGTGTCAGACCGGCAATGGACGTAACCGTGGAGGAAGTTTGCCCCACGTGTTTCGGCAAAGGAAAGATTAAGCCGAGTATGTTATTCACCGATCAATTAGAGCAAAAGATAAGCCAATTAGTGAATAATATAGGGATTAAACGCTTCACGCTGTACGTTCATCCCTACGTTGCGGCGTATATAAATCAGGGGGTCTGGTCGCTTAAAAGGAAATGGCAACTGAAATACGGGCTGGGCTGGAGCATCATTGCATCGCAGAAGATGGCGTATCTGCAATACGAATTTTACGACGCAAACAAGCAATTTATAGATATGAAAGAAGAGATAGAGACCAAATAAAAGGTCGCTATCTCTTCTTTTATTAGTTTGGGTTTCGCCGGGCGGAACCTTTTCTTTTACCAGGCGAAAATCGGGTAACCGCTCATCATGGCGTTAACTTTCTCGCGTACGGAGCTTATCACACGGTCGTCGGCAGGTGCGTTGAGGACGGTCTCTATCAGCTCTGCTATGAGGAGCATGGTGTCTTCCTTTGCCCCGCGAGTTGTGATGGCTGCCGTTCCGAGACGTATTCCCGAAGTCTTGAACGCCGTGCGGGAGTCGAAGGGAACCATGTTTTTGTTGACCGTGATGTCCGCTGCGACGAGCGCATTCTCGGCTTCCTTGCCGGTAAGATCGGGGTATTTGGAGCGCAGGTCGACCAGCATGGAGTGATTATCCGTACCGCCGGAGACAATACAGAATCCCCTGCGTATGAGTTCGTCCGCCAGTACGGCGGCGTTGGTCTTCACCTGACGCGCATACACGCCCCAGCTCTCTGCGAGGTTCTCCCCGAATGCAACTGCCTTTGCGGCAATGATGTGCTCGAGCGGACCGCCTTGCTGACCGGGGAAGACGGCGGAGTTAATCAGAGCCGACATCTTTTTTAATTCGCCTTTCTTTGTAGTCAGACCCCACGGATTATCAAAGTCCTTGCCCAAGAGAATTATACCGCCACGCGGACCGCGCAGTGTCTTGTGGGTGGTGGAGGTAACGATATGAGCGTATTTAACGGGATTATCGAGCAGTCCGGCTGCAATAAGACCGGCGGGATGAGCCATATCCACCATTAATAAAGCCCCGACTTCATCGGCTATCCGGCGCATCCTCTTGTAATCCCATTCGCGTGAATACGCCGAGCCGCCGCCGATAATCAGCTTCGGCTTGTGCTCTAATGCAAGGCGCTCCATCTCGTCATAATCTACCCGTCCGGTTTCTTTATTAAGGTTATACCCCACGGGCTTGTAGAGAATACCCGACGTATTGACGGGCGAACCGTGCGAGAGATGCCCGCCGTGATCGAGGTTAAGCCCCATAAATGTGTCGCCCGGACGAAGCACGGCGAGCATTACAGCGGCGTTCGCTTGTGCTCCGGAGTGCGGCTGCACGTTGGCATACTCCGCTCCGAACAGCTTGCAGACGCGGTCGATTGCCGCCTGCTCCACCTTATCCACTATTTGGCAACCGCCATAATAGCGTTTTCCCGGATACCCTTCGGCATACTTGTTCGTCAGACAAGAGCCCATCGCGCGCATCACTTGCTCGGATACGAAGTTCTCTGAGGCAATGAGTTCAATACCCCGAAGTTGGCGCTGATGTTCCTCTTCGATGTAACGGAAGATTTCTGAATCCATACAAAATGTTTTTTAGTTGTTATTAATTTCGGTTGTAAAGGTATGGATTTGAGAAAGAACAACAACTATAAACGCCTATAAAAATCTTCTAATGCGGGTCGGCTTACCCCGCGGCGTACAAGTTCGTCGAGATCGTCGCGCGCCTCGTCAGGTCTTCCGAGACGTATGCGGAGGTCGGCTCGCGCCACGCGATAGTCGATATTGGCGGGGTCTAACTGTAGCGCCACGCCGTAATCGTACTCCGCCAAATCAAGCATCCCCCGTTCACTTTCAACGCCCGCACGCGCTGCAAACGCCTCCGACCGGTCGGGGTGCGCGTCGCATAAAGCGTTTAAGCCGTCGAGCGCCTGAGTGTAATGCCTGTCCTTTTGGTTAAGCAATGCGAGCCCGAGAGAGGCTTCGAAATTGCCCGGCACAATAGCTAACATGTTCTGATAATCGAGCCGGGCGAAATTATAACGCCCCAACTTGGTGTTCACGAACGCACGGAAATAAAGGGCGGAAACATTGTCCGGCTCGCGGTCGAGCACATAATCATATTCCTGTTTGGCGTATTCCCATTGCTCAAGTTGTACGTTCCAGCCCGCCTTGCGCAAACGTAAATCGATTGAATCGGGACGGTATGCAAGCGCTTCGGTTGCGCTCGCAAGACCGTCAAGCATTTCTTGCCGCGTCTGCGAACTTACATTCGGGCACGACAAGAGCAGTAATATAAATAATGTGCTGAGACGAACGGACACCTCCGCAGTTATTTTATTACGGCGTTTTTGATATAGTCGACGAGCCACTCCCCTACTTCTTTTGTGCCGTACTTCGCCCCGCCGGGCACTTGTATTTCCGGCGTGCGCACATTCGCTGCCAACGACGCATCCACCGCCTCGCGAATTAACGCGCCCTCGCGGTTAAGGTCGAAGTATTCGAACAGCATTGCAACGGACAGCACCTGCGCGAGCGGATTGGCAATATTCAGCCCCTTACCCTGCGGCCAAGAGCCGTGTATGGGTTCGAAGACGGGAGTCGACGTGCCCGTGGATGCCGAAGGGAGAAGACCCATTGAGCCGGTTATGCACGAACCCTCGTCGGTAAGTATGTCTCCAAATGTGTTCTCCGTAACCATCACGTCAAAGAAACGCGGGTCTTGTATCATACGCATCGCGGCGTTATCGACGTACATATAGTCGGTCGTAACGTCGGGATAATCACGCGACAACTCTTGCGCAACCTTGCGCCACAGACGCGAAGAAGCAAGCACATTCGCCTTATCAACCACCGTTACGTGCCGTCTTCTGCGGCGTGCGTACTGGTATGCAACCCTCAGGATACGCTCTACTTCGGGGCGCGTATAATAATCCGTGTCATAAGCATCTTCGGTTTGGAGAGTTTCGTTCATACGGGGCTCCTGCTTCTCCCCGAAGTACATTCCGCCGGTAAGCTCCCTCACGCAAACAAAATCCGCACCACGCACAATCTCGTCTTTAAGCGGAGAGTTATGCAGAAGGCATTCGAAGGTTGTTACGGGGCGGATGTTAGCAAAAAGCCCGAGCTTCTTGCGCATCGCAAGAAGACCCTGCTCGGGGCGTACCTTCGCCGTCGGGTCGTTGTCGTACTTAGGATCGCCGACGCTTGCAAACAATACGGCGTCGGCTTCGCGACACGTTTGGAACGTCTCCTCCGGGAACGGGTCGCCCGTTACATCTATGGCGTGCGCCCCGCATAACGCCTCCTTATAACTCACTTCATGTCCGAATTTCTCCGCCACGGCATTCATTACCGCCACGCCTTGCACCATAATCTCCGGGCCGATACCGTCGCCGGCAAGCACTGCAATGTTTAGTTTCATATCGTTATTCGTTTGATTGATTAGTCGTCTGACAATGGATACACCATAATTTATATACGCATTAGGCGTGCCGTTACTCAATATTGTTGAGCATTTTAATCGTTGCTTTGATTGCCGCTTCTGTCTGGTCGGCATCGAGCGCGTGGGTCTTATATGTCTTGCCGTCGTATTCCCATTCAATCGTTGTTTGCACTAATGCGTCCGTTCTCCCGCCGGGAGGTATCGTTACGTTATAGTTGACGAGCCAAGGGAACTTGCGCCCGAGTTTGTCTTTGTATATATGCCGTATGCAACGAACAAATGCATCATATTGTCCGTCGCCCGTCGCCGTCTCCTCGAACACCTCGTCCCCCACTTGCAATTGCACCGAAGCGAGGGGCTTCAACCCGTATGCCGTCGACACCATGTAGCTCTTCAGCTTCACTTTCTCCGCGATATTGGCGTGTTTGAGCACGTCGTTAACTATATACGGCAGGTCGTCTTGCGTAACGAGCTCTTTCTTGTCCCCTAACTCGATAATGCGCGCCGTAACCTTTCTCATCGCCTCGTCGGACAGCTCCAAACCAAGCTCTTCAAGGTTTTTGGCGATATTCGCCTTGCCTGATGCTTTGCCTAAGGCATACTCGCGCCGCCTCCCGAAACGTTCCGGAGCAAGATTGTTCTGATACAACCCGTCTTTCTTGTCGCCGTCCGCGTGCACTCCGGCAACTTGGGTAAAGACCGCCGCGCCCACAATCGGCTTGTTTGGCGGTATCGCAATACCGGAATAGCTCTCCACGAGGCGGCTGACTTTCCAAAGCCTCTCTTCGTTTATGTTTGTCGAAGCGTTGAAATGATCTTTTAATATCGCTTGTACCGAAGCCAAAGGGGCGTTACCCGCCCGTTCGCCTAAGCCGTTGATTGACGTATGCAACCCTTTAGCGCCGCCCAAAACCGCGCCAAGCACGTTGCTTACGGCAAGGTCGTAGTCGTTGTGCGCATGAAAATCGAAATGCAACTTCGGGTATTTCCTGACCATCTTCCTCATAAAATCAATCACCTGAAGAGGGTTCAAAATGCCCAACGTGTCGGGCAACATAAAGCGTGTTATACCCTTATCCTTCAGACAATCCACCATATGGAAGACGTATTTCGGCTTTTCCTGAATGCCGTTCGACCAGTCTTCAAGGTAGAGATTTACGATAAAGCCCCGCCGCTTGGCATCTTCAATCGTGCGTATGATGTCCTCAATGTGCTCGTCGGGCGACTTCTTCAGCTGTCCCATGCAATGTCTGAGCGACCCTTTCG
>JAJPZE010000015.1 GCA_021204565.1 Prevotella sp.
ATATACGCTCGACCATACCCAACCTTATAGCGCAAATAGGGCGCCGCGGACGTGCTTACGAGCAGTCGATACGCATAGATTACCTGCAAGGACTCAACGACCTTTACGAGGAATGGATAAAGACTTATAAGGGCAATCTGCTTATTGTCGACGGCGACACATGCAAGTTCGAGTCCGACGTGGCGGCATTTCAAACCATCACCGACCGTATCGACGCCGAGCTCTACGGTCTGTTCCCGTTCAACGGGCAAGTATAAACCGTCAGATACGCATTTGCCGCACGTGAACAAGCAACATATATCCTCTTAATTACGACATTATTTATCGCTACGTCAATGGCTAAGGCACAGGATAAAGCAACGCAGACGGCGGGGCGCGGGCAATTGGAAGACTTCGCCCGCGAGATGATCTTCCCGCTCGGCTCCACTAACGACGCATACGCGCAATATTTCACCGGGCAGTCGTATCTCGCTCCCGTTTCGACGGAGCAGGTGCATATCAGCAACGTTACGTTTGAGCCGCGCTGCCGCAACAATCGGCATATATCCAACGAATGGCTCGAACCCGTCGGCGACGACCTTTACGACGCACTCGAAGCGGAGCAATAATTCATTGAGTACACACATCCTTTATACATCATAACTGTAATGAAAACTTATCTAATGTTGTGCCTTCTCCTGCTCGCCGGTACGGCGTGCGCGGAGGAGACGGAGTACGGCAAAGTAGTTTTGCCTACGTCGGAGTTCGGGGGCGAGGAGACGCTTGAGACCGGTTTTGCGACCGAGTTCATAGAGAGCCTGACGACTCAGAACGGCGAAAAGAAAGAGAAGAAAGAGTACGGATACAACGTCACGAAGTATGCCTCGGTGCCCGTCTTCGGAGCTTACATCATCGGTTCGTACAAGTATACGAGCCAAAAAGACCAGCACAACGGCGACGGGTTCAACGGGCGCAATATCCGTGCATACGTCGACGGCACCGTCTTAACCGACTTCAAATACCGCCTCCAGTTGGAGTTCAACGGCTCTCCGCATATTAAGGATTTCTTCCTCGAATGGGCTCACTTCAAGGAGTTCAGCGTGAAAATCGGACAGTTCAAACGGGCATTCACCTTTGAGAACCCCCTTAATCCTTGGGACGTGGGTATGGGCGATTACTCGCAAGGAGTGAAGAAATTGGCGGGCATGGGCGACCGTTGCGGCGAGGCGTCAACCGCAGGCGGACGGGACCAGGGCTTGCAGGTTCAGGGCGACCTTTTCCCCGTCGGAAAGGACAAGCACCGTCTCGTTCACTATCAGCTCGCGGTATATAACGGCAACGGCATCAACGCGGCTGATAACAACTCGCGTAAGGACGTTATCGGAACGATACAGGTACAACCGATACGGGGATTGTTCCTGGGCTTCTTCGGCTGGACCGGTAATTGGACAAGCGGCGACGTAACCGTAAAGCGCGACCGATATGCAATCAGCGGTTCGTTTGAAAGGGACAATTGGTCGGCACGAGCCGAGTACATTCACTCCGTGGGGCACGAAGTCAAAGAATATAACTCCGAGACAAACACGTGGAGCGGCACGGGCAGAGCGGACGCTTTTTATGCAACTCTCGGCGTGCCGGTGCTTCCCTGGCTGAAAATCTATATGAAGTACGACCAGTACCGCGACCAAGCAACCAACGACACAAAGCACGTCATATACGGCATCTGCCCTAACTTCCGGCTCCATAAGAACCTCAATATCCAGCTCGAATATCATTACAACAACGACCACACGGTCGCCAATCCGCATTACAGCGACGTATGGGTTGAGACCTACGTTCGCTTCTAACCGGCGGATAATTAAAGCTATACCAAAACAAAGAGTTGCCCTCGTGCGGGGGCAACTCTTCGCTTTATCTTACGACGCGCTCCGTCAGAGCATGTTCACCTCTTTAATATCGCTTATGCGGCGGAGACTGTCGGCAATTTCCGTTACCTCCTCACGGTCGTAGACGCGCACGAGTATGGTGCCGGAGAAGATGCCGTCCTTAGTCGCGAGGCTGATGTCCCTTATGTCAATATCCATCTGATCGGAGAGTACGCGCGACACGTCCTTAAGTATTCCCTTGCGATCGAAGCCTTTAACCTGTATTGCAGCGTCGAAGAGCATTCCCCGGAACATATTCCAGACGGCGTCTACGATGCGGTCGCCGTAGGTGCTTTTTAAGCGCGTGGCGACCTCGCAGTTACGTTTATGGATTACAATCTCGCCCGCGTCGGTTATAAAACCTAATATATCGTCGCCCGCAATCGGCTTGCAACACGACGCATAGTTGAACGTATGAAAGTTGACATCGTTGATGCTGACGGCTTTCTTCTTGTCGAAATCCTTGCCGACAACAAACTTCTCCGTCTCCTTCGCCTGCTCTTTCTTTTTGTCCGACCTGAGGAACGGCTCGAGCTTACTCCATCTCTTGCGCTTTTGTTTGCCCGTTACGGCTTGCATGAACCTGTCGTCGAACGCTATTCCCCCTTTGGCAATGGCGGTCAGAAGATCCTCGCGCGTCATCTCATACTCGCGGCTAATGCGGTCGTAAAGCGATACGGAGGCGGGGAAGCCCTTATCTTTAAGCCAGGAGTTGAGCATCTCCGTGCCCTTGCGTTGTAACTCGCGGCTCTCCCTGCGCAGGGCAATGCGTATCTTATTGCTTGCCTTTGTGGTTGTAACTATGCCGAGCCAGTCGGCTCTGACCTTTTGCGAAGCCGAGGTTAATATCTCCACTTGGTCGCCGCTTTGCAACTTATAGCTCAACGGAACCAGCTTATGATTGACCTTTGCGCCAATACAATGCGTGCCGAGGAAGCTATGGATTGAGAAGGCGAAATCGAGTGCTGTCGCCCCCGACGGCATCGTCTTTATCTCGCCCTTGGGCGTGAATACAAATATCTCGCTTGCAAAGAGATTGAGCTTTATGGCGTCGAGGAAATCCATTGCGTCGGGCTGGGGGTCGTCGAGTATTTCCTTAATCGTCCCGATCCAATTGTTCAGCTCGCCCTCGTTGTTAGCCTCTCCTTTCCCCTCCTTATACTTCCAATGCGCGGCAAAGCCTTTCTCGGCAAGATCATCCATTCTTTCCGAACGAATCTGCACCTCTATCCACCGCCCCTGATTGCTCATAAGCGTTACGTGGAGCGCCTGGTACCCGTTGGCCTTGGGATGGTTGAGCCAATCGCGAAGACGGTCGGGATGTGCCTTATACAACTTGCTGATAGCGACATATATGCGGAAACATTCGTCTATCTCGTCCTCCGTCTCGTCGACGGCATAAATTATCCTAACCGCCAGGATGTCGTATATCTCCTCGAATGTAACGTGCTTTGCTTGCATCTTGCTCCATATCGAATACGGACTTTTCACCCGCGCCTTTATCGTATAGCGAACGCCCATAGAGTCGAGCGCCTCGCGTATGGGTTGTGTGAAGTTGTCGAACAGGTTCCCGATGGAGTGGCGGGTCTCGTCCAACTTCTTGGAGATGTAGTTGTAAGTATCGGGATGCTCGAAGCGGAAGCTAAGGTTCTCGAGTTCGGTCTTTATCTTGTTCAGCCCCAGGCGGTTGGCGAGGGGCGCATATATATATAATGTCTCGCCCGCAATCTTGTATTGCTTGTTGTGAGGTTGCGCGTCGAGGGTGCGCATGTTGTGCAGACGGTCGCATATTTTGATGAGTATAACGCGGATGTCGTCGTTCATCGTGAGGAGCAATTTCTTAAAATTCTCCGCCTGTGCGGAGGCATGCTCGCCGAATATACCCCCCGAAATCTTGGTCAGTCCGTCTACGATTTGCGCCACCTTAGCCCCGAAGAGGTTCTCTATGTCCTCAATGTTGTAATCGGTGTCCTCTACGACGTCGTGCAACAATGCCGAACAAATGCTCGTGCTCCCGAGCCCCATTTCCTCGCTTGCAATTTGGGCCACGGCAAGCGGGTGCATAATATACGGCTCGCCGGAGAGGCGCTTAACGCCTTTGTGAGCTTGGCGGGCGAAGTTGAACGCCTTAGTTATTATATCCACTTTCTTGCGGTGTGGCGAGGCAAGATAGCTGTTCAGAAGCCGTTGGAACGCCTCATCCACGAGCCGTTCTTCGTCGTTACGTATGTTGTCTTCGGTCATTTAAGGTTTGATAGTTATCAAATGTTGCCGTTCGCCGTGTCGGCTTTACTTCACTCTGAGCTTCTTTCCCGCCACGATTGTTGTCCCTTTTATGCTCGGGTTGAGCTGTTTCAACCGAGCCACTGTCGTGCCGTTGCGCTTGGCTATTGCGGAGAGGGTGTCGCCCTTGCGCACTGTTGCCGTTCGTGCCGAAGAGGAGTTGCGCCTGCCGTAACCTTTGCCCTTACGCCGCGTGTTTGTACCTTTCCGTCCGCCGGAAGAGTATGCGGGAGCGTCGTTCACCGCCGTTACGGCGCGTTTGGTCAACAGCTCGTCGGCGCGGTAAGCATAGATTGAGTCCTCGTTGTCAATAAATGCAATGATGTCATCAGCCGGCAGACGGATAACCGAAGGTTTGGTTCCGCCGTTCACGATGTTATGCCGGTATTGGGGATTCATCGCCTCCACCTCTGTCACATCTATGTTCAGCACGTGCGCAATCTGCTCGAAATGCACGTCGCGGGATACGACGACGGTGTCCGTCTTGGCGGGTAACGTCGTGCGCATGGGGCAGATATTGTGCTCGCAATAATAGTTCATTATGTAGTTCGCGGCTATAAATGCCGGGACGTAAGCACGTGTTTCGCGGGGCAGATAAGGATATATCCGCCAGTAATCTTTCTCGCCTTGTGCGCGGTGTATGGCCTTGTTAATGTTCTCCGGACCGCAGTTATATGCCGCTATGGCGAGAGCCCAATCGCCGAAGATGTTGTACAGATCGGACAGATAATGTGCGGCGGCGTAAGATGATTTGACGGGGTCCTGACGTTCGTCGACAAGGCTGTTCACCTCCAAGCCGTATTGTTTGCCGGTAACTAACATAAACTGCCAGAGCCCCGTTGCTCCGGCGCGGGACACCGCTTTGGGGTTTAACGCCGACTCCACGATGGGTAAATACTTCAGCTCGAGCGGCAGTGAATAGCTCTCTAACGCCTGTTCGAATATCGGTATATAAAAGTTCGCGGCGCCCAGCATAACGCTTACGCCTTTCCGCATACGCCCCGCATAGCGGTCGATAAGTTCCCTGACGACGCTGTTGTAAGGCATCTCAATGACGGTCGGCATTTTGCTCAAGCGCGATATATACTCCTCTTCGGTATAGCTCGGATTGAAGTCCGGCAGGTTACAATCGGTGTCGGGAGCCAGATATTGCCGGGCATTATAAAGGCGTAACAAGCTGTCGACGTTCATCTCCAACCCCTCCGGCATATCGAAATCAGTGCCGTCCAATGCGGCGAAACGTCCGTCGCCGTCCTCCTCTTCCTGCTCGTAAAGCTCCGCCTCGCCGTCGTCCGCGTCGCCGGCATACTGCGCTTTGGCGAAGAGGGGAATCGATACCAAGAGCAACAATAAGTATATCTTTGTCTTCATCTCTATGTATTTTCTTTTTCGTCTAAAGTCAGAAATTCAAGCTGCATTGCACGCCCGGACCGCCTCCTTTCAGCGGGTTGTTATAGTTCCCGGTAGAGATGTATGCCGGCTCGATATGCATACTCAAATCTTCCGATATGTCAAACTCCGACAACGATGCATCTACGTATGCGTCGATCACGCTCAAAGCATACACCGCTATAATGCAAAAGAAACTCAGGTCGCGATATCGCCTGAAGCGGTCTTTGCGCTTGCTGAACAACGTCTGGTAACGGGACAAATTGGAGCTCGTTATCTCGGCTCCGAGGTGCAAGAACTGCTCGTAACTCCGCGTCGAATCATCGTCGTCGGTCAGGTCGAGATAAGCTTGCTTATAGTCGCTGTACATCTGATTGTTCCAAGACCAAGCGTATGCACAACCCACAAAACCGCCATAAAAAATCGGAAGCTTCCAGTACTTGCGGTTGTATATCTGCCCGCCTCCGGGGAAGACCAAAGCCAGCCACATGGCGCGTTTGGGATTAGGCTTCCAAGTCGTCCAATCACGACGTACACGAACGCTCTTCACCGAGTCCGCCACGAGGCTGTCGGCACGCAACGGACGCTCCGCTATTAATATATCAGCCGCCTCCGGGCTGTCTCCCCGCGCCGTCAAAAGAGAATCGGACGCCACGCTAAGGCTGTCTCTTTCGCCCCCGTTTGCATATCCGCAGAGAGGGACAAACATCGCTATCAATGTCGACAAAACAACCGTGTATGTGGTTCTCCGGCTCAACGATATAGCGTATTTAGTCGTGTATCTTGCCTAATGCGGCGACGATATTGTCGAACGAAGCCTCGCTGTCGAACGCTATCATAATCTTCCCTCTGCCGTTTCGTGCGCACGCGATTTGCACCTTCGCCCCCAGGAGGCGATGTATGTTGTCCCTTGCGCTAACGTATTTTTCGGACAGGTTAGCCGAGCTGTTCTTTCCCCTGCCGGCTTTCTCCTTCACCCCGCTCTTCAGCCGCGCCGCTATCCGCTCTACCTGGCGCACCGAATACCCGTTTGCGACGATGTCGCGGAACACCCTGACCTGCTCCGACGGACTTTCGATGGCGAGTAACGCGCGCGCATGCCCGGCGTCTATCTCGCGCTTTTGAAGGGCGAGCTGAACTTCTGCGGGCAGGCGCAACAAGCGCAGAGTGTTCGTTACAAGAGTGCGGCTCTTCCCTACACGCCGCGCAATCTTCTCCTGAGTCATATTCTCCTGCTCCAACAGCTTCTGATAAGCGAGGGCAACCTCTATGACGTTAAGGTCTTCGCGCTGAATGTTCTCGACGAGCGCCATCTCCATCAAGCCGGCGTCGGACAATGTGCGTATATATGCGGGAATAGATTTCAAGCCCGCTATCTGCGCCGCCCGCCAACGCCGTTCGCCCGCTATAATCATATATCTGTCAGGCGAAAGCTGGTGGAGCGTTATGGGTTGAACGATACCTATTTGCCGTATGCTGTCCGCCAATTCCGCTAATGAGGCTTCGCCAAACTCGCGGCGGGGCTGGTTCGGATTAGGCTCTATCTCCCCTATCGCTATCTCGTTAATCGTCGAGCTGCCCTCGGTTCGCACCGCGTCGGTCGATATAAGGGCGTCCAAGCCCCTGCCTAATGCCGGGGCGCGTCCCGTAGTGATGAACTTTTTCTTCACAACCATAATGCGCCTATTGTCTCCTCTTGTTCTTCGTAATGATTTCTTTTGCGAGGGCAAGGTGGTTCTTAGCTCCCGCCGACTTTGCGTCGTAGAGAATGGCGGGCAAACCGTGTGAAGGGCTTTCCGACAACTTCACGTTCCGTTGGATAACCGTCTTGAATACAAGCTCGCGGAAATGTCGCTTCACCTCGTCGTAAATCTGGTTTGCCAAGCGGAGACGGGCGTCGTACATAGTCAGCAAGAACCCCTCTATCTCGAGCGCGGGATTTAGCTTCGTCTTGATGAGTTTAATAGTGTTCAGCAGCTTCGCAATGCCCTCCAAAGCGAAGTATTCGCATTGCACGGGCACGATAACCGAGTCCGCAGCCGTCAGCGAGTTCACGGTCAACAACCCCAACGACGGACTGCAATCAATCAGTATATAGTCGTAATCATCCTTCACGACCGAGACGACATTCTTCATGATTTTCTCGCAATTATCCATCTTCAGCATCTCTATCTCCGCCCCCACGAGATTGATGTGGCTCGTAACAATATCCAAGCCCTCGACGTCCGTAGTGTATATCGCGTCGTAAACATCGGCCCCGCCGACAAGACATTCATATATGGAGCATTCAACGTCGTTCAGGTCGACGCCGAGACCGCTCGAAGCATTGGCTTGCGGGTCGGCATCTATCAGGAGCACCGACTTCTCGAGCACCGCTAACGATGCCGACAAGTTCATCGCCGTAGTTGTCTTCCCCACTCCTCCTTTCTGGTTAGCTATCGCAATTATCTTACCCATTACATTTATTCCGTTTATTCCCCCGCACGACGTCCGGGACGCCGTACTGATGCGTGCAAAGTTAATGTTTACGGCACGAATAGACAAACATTCCCCGTGTTTTGTTCCCTCTCCCGGCAACGGAGAGCGCCGCGCGGGAAAGGTTACGACGCGCATTGCCCGACGTGTTGCGCAACCCCGCCATAAGTTGTGCGTTTGCGAAATTAATAAAAAGATACACTGTTAATTCGATTGCACACTCCCTGAATTTAACGTTTGAAACTCTTTCGACACGCCTTACGGGCAGTTTCGCGTCATTTTTCGCGAATTTTGGAATGTATTGAAAACCAGGTTGTTATGTGGTTTCGCATAACCGGAGCATAGTTGCGGATTTATAAGAACACGGGGTTTGACCCTGCGAAAGCACGGGGTTTTGACCCGCGAAACCCCATATAATGAGGGGGCTTTAACTAAGTAATGA
>JAJPZE010000013.1 GCA_021204565.1 Prevotella sp.
GAAAGAGGGGGATTCGAACCCCCGAAGCGCTTTTGACGCTTACACGCTTTCCAGACCTAAGGGAGGGGACGTAACGTGCTGAAACGCAGGGAATTGTAATTGTTAATAGGTTTTGCGCATAGGGGTGCGCAAGGGGAAAGGGATATATTTCCTTTCATATTTCTTTCTCTTTGAAGTAATCGTACACGAACAAGGGATTATTTGCCGTATACAGACTTTTCATGACAGTTCTTATACTTCTTCCCGCTCCCGCACGGGCATAGCTCGTTGCCGTGTTTCTTGCGCTCTTCGTAGAGTTTGCGGTATTTCTTGAACTCCGCCGGTTCTTTCACGTAGTCGATACTTTCAAGCGACGGCACGCGGAACGTCATCACCGTCTTGCCTTCGTAGTTGGTGATACAGAAGTCGCCGAGAGAGATGATGTCCATACCTATTAACACCCCGACGGAATTATCGTCGGAGAGCGCGTCGCATTCCGTAACCCGTGTTTTAACGGTGATGTTCTTATTATTGAGTGTTATTGCGACGAGATATACGTTTGCTATATTCACGCCGTTCACGCCGCGCACGCTTGCTTTTTGCACGGGTTGCAACCCCAGTTGGTTTGCCACGTCTTTCGTTACGGCGGAGGTCATCGCGCCCGTGTCCCATATCCCTTTACTTTGAAACACGGCTTGCGTGAGCGGGTTCTTTACTTCCGCCGATGTTTGTATGCAGTCGGCAATATGCCCGAAGCATACGCTCAGTGTGTTTACCGCCATATTACGAGAATATTACACGTGCGGGGAATTTCAGTGTATAGCCGCTGTCGCCGGGCGTGCAGAGTTGCACGAGGAACGTGCCGACTTGCAGTCCTGCGGCGAGTGCTTTATCGAGCGCCTCGTCGAAGGTGTCGCCGGTGAACAGCACCTTATTGTCTTTGAGTACAACGTAGGTATCGGGATGAGCGTTGTATATCTCGTCGTGGTGGTCAACGAAATACTTGAACTCTTCCGTTAATCGGTCTCTTTCCATAGTCGTGTTGTTATTAGCGTCTTATTTGTAGTTTTGATGCAGTTGCAGTCCGTACTGAATATAGTGTATGAACTCGTGGTCGGTGCTGACGAGCATGGCGCGGTATAGTCTCATTTCATCACCGCTCTCATATCCTTTATTACAAGGAACGTTTTTTCGTTGTCGTCTCTAAGCAACCACTCCCCGTATTTATTGAGTTTCTTCGGGAGCGCGGCTCTTCTTTCCTCATAGGTCATCTCCGACCATTTCTTTTGATTCGTTTCCTTTCTTGCCATAAAATAGAGTATTGTTAAACGTAAGACACTTGCGCGTACATCGTATTATGTATGCGTGTGCAAAGATAATCATTCGGGCGGATTATCGGGGCGGGTTGTTTAATAGTTTCTCTATCAGGGCAAGGGCGCGTGCCGTTTGTTCCTGCGCGGCACGCGCTTGTTCTTGGGCTATCCGGGTTTGCTCCTGCGCCTGCTCCACGAGGCGGCGTTGCGCGGATAGCTCCTCTAACAGGCGCGCGTCCGTCGACGTCTGATGTACGTCCCCCTGAACATTGCCGTTACCCACTATCTGATTGCTGTTGACAATGCCGTTACCCGAAGAAACAAGCATATCACCCTCACCGTACAAAAGCCAATCTACATTAAGTGCAGGGTATACTCTGCGGATTTCATTTAACCGCTCTACACTAATCTTTGCCGACATTATCTTGGAGTAACCGTTTGACGCACCTATACTTCGTTCAAACTCCCGTACACTAATACCTATATATTTAGTGTACTCCTCAATACGTTCTTTCACTGTTGTTGCCATAAAGTTAAATATAATTAATCCGTATATTAAAATCGACAATTTCCTTGCATTAGTGTAGTCTACAATCTATCTTTGCCTCGTCTTACAGCAGGAGATATGTATTCAATCGTTGATAACTCACTGATAATTAAAGAGCAAAGGTACTGTTCGGGCGGTGTTCGGGCGGGAGTCGTTGGCTTAAATGTTCTTAATGTAACAAATATAGATATATGAGACTTCAAATGCTTTTTCAAGTAACGGGGCGAGACGAGCCGGAGTTGGGCATAAGCTCATACATCACCGATGACGAAAGATACATCGGCAACATAAACTCCAAAGGGGAGCAGACGCAACCGGATGCAGCTTTTCGCGGTTTTACACCGGAGTTTCAGGTTGCGTTTGAAAGAGACGCCGCCTTGTTTTCAGGGCTGTGCCGTCATCTTGAAGAGCAGGCAGCTCTTTACTTCACGGAGTTCTGCAAGGCTTCCGCGAACGCGGCGAGTTTACAGCCGGACGTAAACTCCATACCGCCGAGCATGACACCGCGAACGGACTCAATACCGCCGGAAATTACTTTATGAAAGCTAATGATATAGTCGGCGCGGACGTACCCCGTCTTGCCGCCGATGTTGACGGAAATGAATTTATTCATAATGCTTAATAAGTTTTTGACGATGCAAAGTTAAGCATTTTCCCCGACACATTGGAGTGGCAGACGGTTCGAGTCCGCACGGGGGAGCAAAGAGAAAGGAACACAAAGGATATGCAGCAAGAATACACGGACAGGCAAATACGCAAGTCGGGGTTTGGGGAGACCGAGACCGATGGCGGGCAGAGGCGTTATACCCCCCGCCGTTCGGCTCTCCTCAAACGTTGCCGCGAGGTGCAGGACGAGTTGAAGGGCAAAACGATAATAGAGAACACGTCGTTTGCCGGCGAGACGAGTTTCGCGATAGAGCGGTTGTTCCCGAACGAGACCGGCACGAGCGTTCATTTCGCCACGAAAGAGCCTATAATACACGGGGGGCGGGAGATAGTCGTGCCGGTGGAGAATATGGCGGAGCTGTTGAAGTCGGGGCGCGTAAAGTTGCATTACGAGACGTTAAACGGCACGGGCGTGCGTGTGGTTACGCTGTTCGAGACGTGGAGAGCGAACCTTATTGCGAGCCGTACGGCAAAGAGCGTGAAGAGTGATAACGATAACGATAACGATAACGATATAAGTTTAACCATTTAATTATTTAGCGTATGGAGCAGATGAGTTTTTGCGTGAAGCCCCTTAGGGCGTTAGTAGTGAACCTTTTTGCAGAGGAGACGATGTTATGAAAGCTTTGATTGCAGCGTATAGGAACTGGCGTATCGTAGTGCTGTGTTTGGTCGGCGTTATGGTATTGTTGTTAGCCTTATGCGAGGCGGACGACTGGCGTGTGTTTCTTCTTACGAAAGCGGCGGCTGTCGGGCTATGGTTATGCTGTCTTGTCCTTTATTACATTTGGGACGACGACGGCAAGTTGCGCGAGTTAGACGACATTGAAGAGTAACAGGAGGCAGGGCTATGGTTTGCGAAATGCCGAATGTATCGATGTTAGGCTGGTATCCTGTTCGCGTAACGGCGGAGCTGTTAGGCGTACACGAGAACACCGTTCGCAGTTGGATAGGCAAGGGCGTATTCCGACCGGGAGAGTATAACAGGCGCGTATACGGGCGCAACGTGGTAGTGATTAAAGGTCGTGCAATACAGCGCGTCTGGGGCGCAATGGTGATAGGCAAGTAATACATATGGGCAGGTTTCTTTCTAATCCCAATAAGTCGTACGACCGTATGGAGCGCGAGAAAGCGTGGGAGCGCGAGTTCCGTACTGCGGGCGAAGAGGAGACGGAAATCTATGCGCGTTACGCGCGCGGCGAGATAGGGTTAGAAGAGTTTACCGACCTGATGAACAAAGTAGATGATAAGAAGATTAAACTTCTTGACAACACTGATTTTATAGATTTTGTTTTAGCATTAGAAAGTTTAAGCAGTATGGTAATTCAAGGAACGATTAAGGCGGCGTATCCGGTGGAGACCTATCAAGGGAAACGGGACGGCGCGATAAGGAACAAGTATTCTTTCTTAATAGAGGGCATGCCGGACAGCAGGGGCAACGCGGACTCGGTCAAGGTAACGGTGTTCAAGGACGACCTCGCTAACGGTATGAATCAAATGATAGGGCGCGTGGTAGATGTCTATCTTCGCTTTCAGGTGCGCACATCGAGCAACGGAGGAGTATTCAACAACATCACCTGCACCGACTGTATGGTGGGCGGCATCTCAATTGCCACCAGCAACGCCGTACCGCAATACGGACAGCAACCACAACAGCAATCATACTCCGGCGGACAGACAGTACAACAGATGCGGCAACAAATGCAACTGATGCAACAGTGGATGCAACAGATGCAGGGGCAACAGGCAACGATGGGGCAACAACCCGAACAACCCGGACAACCCGGACAAACGCCGGGAGCATCACTGGGCGTATATAAAGCGAAAGACATACCGTCTTCTCCGATAGCGGTACAGGCACAACCACAGGCACAACCACAACCACAACAGACGGTGCAGAAAGAGGCGCAAGCCGACGACCTGCCGTTCTGACGGGGCAAAAGGAAAATTAACATATATGACGTAATCGTGTAATAGGCTTAATTGGTTTTTAGCACAAGGACTTTTCTGCGCCGGTGAGGCGCGGCAAGCCCCGCACCGAAAGCGTTCGGTGCGTACTCTTTTAGAAGTTGAATCACATTGTTTAGCTAGTTTTTTATACAAAGTTGAGCTATACGTGCGGCTCGCTAATGCCTGATAGGTATTCGATACTATCCTTTTCAGCATAATCGGTTTAGCGATTCTCGCGTTTGAAACTCATTTGTTATTAGGTGGAGTCCGTTGGGAAACGCGCTTCATCACACGGGCGGAAAGGCATTTTGCATATTTCCAGTTTTAAGACACTTTTTTTCGGGGGTTCGATTCCCCCGCCGCCCACATGGGGAAAGGAAGACTCTCGGCGGAGCAGTTTCGCATGAAGTACGGAGACCCGAGTCGCGAACGGGACTGCGCGTACAACATGGGGCGGAAACGGTCGGGAGGGCGGAATAAATATCACGCTTGCAAAACGGCGGACGGGTACGACTCCCGCAGGGAAGGGAGAAGAGGACGGACGTTGGAGCTGATGGAAAGAGCGGGCGAGATATTTGACTTACGGCGACAGGTGCGCTACGAGTTAGTGCCGACCTTAAAGGACGGCGACGGACGGACGGTGCGCGGTGTCAGTTACATAGCCGACTTTGTTTACAAGGACAAGGACGGAAACGTGATTGTAGAGGATGTAAAAGGGGTCAAAACACCACTTTATATCGTCAAGAGGAAGCTTATGCTTTATCGATACGGTATCACGATACGGGAGACATAAACAGGTTAAGAACAGGTTAAACAGGGAAAAAAAATGAACAACGAAGAGACATTTGTATTCAACACGCGGTGGGTGCGTATCCTCGACCGCATCACGCCGGATATTAAGCACGAAGTGATAGATGCGACAATCGCATACTGGGACACGGGGGTTGTCCCCGACCTTAAACCGCTGGCTAATCTGGCGTTCCTTTTCATTAAGGACGACCTCGACCGCCAACGCGCGGCACGCGCCGGAAAGGTTGCGCCAACGGAAAAAGAGGGCAACAAAATTTCTTGCGCGGAGTTAAACATCGCTAACGGCGAGGGCGATTCGCCGGTGAAAACGGGTGAAAATCACCCCGAATGTAGTGAAAATCAGGGTGCGCCTGTGGAATTATCTTTCTTAGAAAAAGGGAAAGGCAAAGAAAACGAAAAAGAAAAAGAAAATTCCCCCCACACCCCCTATAAAGAAAAAGATAAAGAAAAAGAAAACCAAAGGGAAAAAGAGCGCGTATTAAATAACGCATGCGCGCGTGAGAAGATTTTCACTCCACCGGCGATTGAGGATGTTGCGGCATACGTCAAGGAGAAAGGATACACGTTTGACCCGGCGTTATTTATGGCGCACTACGAGTCGAACAATTGGATGGTAGGACGCGCGAAGATGAAGAGTTGGAAAGCAGCTTGTGTTACTTGGCAAAAGATGCAACCCCAATACGCATCTCCCGGCGCACAAGCCAACACTCCGGCGACCGACACCGACGCGCCCGGCGTGGCGCGCCCCGACGGACAGGGCGGATATTATTACATCACGGCGCAGGGCAACCGGGCAAAGGTGTTGCTCGGGTATGAGGAGCGCATTGTGAACGGACGGCGCACCTACGGGGACGGCAGTCGCACCGTGCCACTGTCCGCACACCCGCGACCCAACGAGATGTGGAATTGGAGCAACACGGAGAACGATTGGGCGCCATTTTAACTTTAACGCGCAGGTACAATGTACACGAGAGCCGATTTTCTTGCCTTCGGCATCGATATTCCCTACGGGCGAATATCGGGCAAGGTGAAGATGGCGTGTCCCTTTTGCAAGGACAAGCGGTCGCACCCGAAAGACAAGAGTCTGTCGGTTGACCTCGACAAAGGCGTATGGAACTGCCATTACTGCAAAACAAGCGGGAGCGTGAAACAGAAGAGACATAACGGCAGGGACGAGGATTACCGCTGGCGGAGTATGCTCCCGGCACGGAACAAACAGCCGAAGAAAGACTACGCAAAGCCGAAGCCCGCACCGCAGTCGGCGTTAGAGGAGCGGGCATTGAAGTGGTTCGCCTCGCGCGGCATATCGGAACAGACGGTGGCGGCGTTGAAGATAACAGAGGGCGAGGAGTATATGCCTCAGGCGGGACGGAAGATGAACACCGTGCAGTTTAACTATTACCATAACGGCGAGTTGAAGAACGTCAAGTACCGCACGGGCAACAAGTACTTTAAGATGATTTCCGGCGCGGAACTTTTGCCGTATAACATCGACGCCATAAAGGACACGCCGGAGTGTATTATCACCGAAGGCGAGATGGACGCGCTGAGCTTTTACGAATGCGGACGGCACGACGTTGTTTCCGTTCCTAACGGAGCGGGCAACAATTCGGAGTACTTGGATGATTACATCGAGGAATACTTTGACAATAAGGAAACGATATACATTGCATCGGACACCGACACGAAAGGCGTGGAGTTGCGCGACGAGCTGTTACGCCGTTTCGGTGCAGACCGTTGCCGGGTGGTTACTTACGGCGAGGGGTGCAAGGACGCGAACGAGCATTTGCAGAAGTACGGGCGGGAGAGCTTGTTGAAGTGCTTGGAGGACGCGCCGGAGACGCGTGTAGAGGGCGTATTCGCGTTGGATGATGTCAAGGCGGAGGTGGTTTCTCTTTTCGAACACGGGTTGCAGCGGGGTAAGACGGTGTTGTATAAAGAGTTTGACGAGTTATGTACTTTCGAGACAAAACGGTTGTGTGTGGTAACGGGCATACCGGGCAGCGGCAAGAGCGAATTTATCGACCAAATTTGCGAGCGGCTGAATATCCTTTACTCTTGGCGCGTGGCGTACTTCTCACCGGAGAACGCCCCGATAGCGTATCATATTTCAAAGATTATAGAGAAACTAACGGGGAAACGATTCCGTGCCGGTTGCATAGCGGAAGACGAGTTCGAGCGTGCAATGGAACACGTCAACAGCGATTTCTTCTTTATTGCCCCGAAGGACGATTTCCGGTTAGACACGATACTTGGTTGCGGTTGGTACTTGGTGCGGCGTTTCGGCATAAAGGTGTTGGTTATCGACCCGTACAACTACATCGAGGACGAGAGCAACGGAGAGAACGAGACGCGGTACATCAGCGGGCAGTTGTCGCAGATTATGGAGTTTGCCCGCAAGAGCGACGTGTTGGTAATTCTTATGGCGCACCCGACGAAGATGCCGCGAGACAGAAACGGCGCCGTGCGCATACCGACGTTATACGACATTGCCGGCTCGGCGCACTTCGCGAACAAGGCGGACTACGGCATTGCAATACAACGCGACAGCGACGGCACGGTGCAGGTGAGCGTGCAAAAGGTGCGCTTCAAGCATTTAGGGCATCCCGGCACGGCGCATTTCTGGTACAACAGGGACAACGGACGCTACGAACAAATTATACCTGACGTCCCGCCGGCTTATGCCGACTTCAACGAGTTAGAGAACACCAAACGGTTGTATCAAGAGTATTACGGGAGCGGGACGAACAATACCGGCGGCGGATATATTCAAACCGACATATACGAAGAAGAAGAGAACGCTTTTGACGAACAAGGCGGCGTGTTGCCCGACGAGGATGTGCCGTTCTGAAACAAACTACTAATATTTAACATTAACAGATTATGAACGAGAATTTGGATTTAGCGGAGTTGCTAAAAGATTGTCCGGAAGGGACGGAGCTGTACAGCCCGATATACGGGACGGTGAAGTTTGACGGTATACGGCACTGGGGAGATG
>JAJPZE010000090.1 GCA_021204565.1 Prevotella sp.
GTCGGCAACGTCGCCCGCAAAGACAGCACTACCGCAACCCATGAGAACCAACACCATAGTGCCGATTAACTCTGCAAAATACTTCTTCATAATTAATTCCGTTAAAAATTAAACCGTATAAAATAATTAATGCCGTATCCGTTTTGTTACGCGACAAGCGTCATTTATACTTGCTGTAGATGACGCTGATCTTGATGTCGCCCGCCGTGTTATCTGGACCTCCGATAAGGCGCGTGCTCGTCAGAGACATATCGTGAACGACACTGCTGAGCGTGCTCGACACGTTGTACGACGTTACGACGGGTATGATGACCGCCTTGTTCCAGTCCTCCGAAGCCTCGCCATTCTCCCTTGCGGTCTGCATCGCCTTCACCATCGAACCGATGTTGTTAAATACGTACGTGTTGTCCGTCGAGTTATATGAAGCGAGGAACGAAGTCTTGTAATTAGCTATCTCCTTGTTCTCAAAGAACGAGTAGAGACTGTCCCGGGGGATAATCAGAAGTGTTTGCGGGGGATCCAGCGAGTATTCGGAGTGCACCTCATTGTTTATGCGTTGCAACGTAAACTTTGCGCTGTTAATCGTGTCGGTAGCATGGTTAAGGCAAATCTCCTCTACGGGAAGGGTAACCTCGGTAAATATGCCGGCAGGGGTCTTGAGATAAGTGCACGTGTTGTCTGCAACGAGCTCAGCTATCTTGCCCGTTTCGTTCACGTAATTCGTGCGCTGCAACACTTCCTGCGTGCCGGCAAAGGATGTTGTCCCGACATACACCGAGTCGTTATCATCCTTGTACTTGAAGTAAAGATTGAGTTGCGTTAACGACACTTCCGCCATATTCCCCAGTCCGCCCGACGATTCAATATAAAAGCCGGGAATGACGTTATTAGTCAAGCGCACGGAGTTTCTGAAGTAATCCGGGTCGCCGCCGTACTCGGTATAATACTTGCGCATGATGTAAGTGCCGTAGTTATTATACGTATTGCCGTCTTTGTCGGTATAGGGATCGTTGAGCAAAACACGAATATTCTTCGAGTAATAAGTATTGTCCCGCTCGCTTCGCTCTACGTTCATATCCTCCAGCGTGTAGCTTTTGTTGACTCTTAACCCCCCGTCCGCGGTCGACCGGATCAGACCTTCCGCAAGGGGATTATAGTTGGAATAATAGTTCACATCTTCCCTCATGGGTTGCTCGAGCTCATATACGGTGCATTTCATTGAGGACAGAGAGTCGCCGTAATATGAGTCCCAATATATTCTCAGCTCACAAGAATCGGCGATTATGCCGCCGTCTTCGCCGACGCTGAGCAAGGAATCGAGGCTCGGGAACTCATAGTTTTCGAGCGTATGAAACTGGGTCATATAGTGCGAGGAGATATATTCTCCGGTCTCCGGGTCGCGGACGGAGCCGAGGAAACTTGTGGTGTTGCGCGCCAAAACGGAGTCGGCGGCGATGGAGCGGGTAGTGATAGTGAATGTGTCGGTCGCTATCTCGAGGTGATCCATACCGCCTGTCAGACTGCTCCCGAGCGTATCCGTGTTGTCGTCGCAAGACGAGGCGGCGAACACGGCAAGCATAACAAAAACTATCGTCAAAATGCTCTTCATATCATTTCATTCCCCTGTCGAGCTCGTCTATAAAAGTCTTGAACACGCCTGCGTAATCCTCCTCGGAGCACTTCCTTACGGGCTTTTCGCGGCTCGCCGCATATGCCAGCACGTCTTCGCTCACACCGGGTTCGGCGGCGACAATACCGTCGCTATAATCGATAGCGAGACGTGCTAATTCGGGGTAATCGAACAGGTCTTTATACTCTTTAAGCGTCTTCGCGCTTACCTCGTTATAAATAATGCACTGCTTAAAGTCCTCTTCCAACTCTTCGCCGAAGCCGTCGGCGAAGAGCGTGGTGATGATTTTGGCGTCGATAAAGCAGGGCTCGTCGGCATAAACCGTTCGGATATAGAGGGGCACGACCGCAGTCATCCAGCCCGAGCAAATGATTGCATCGGGCATCCAACGTAACTTCCTGACCGTCTCCAACACACCCCGCGCAAAGAACACGGCACGCTCGCCGTTGTCGGCAAATGCGTTCCCGTCGGCGTCGAGCGTCATTCTCCGGCGGCTAAAGAACTCTTCGTTGTCGATAAAATATACCTGCACGCGGGATACGGGCAACGATGCGACCTTGATTATCAACGGGTGATCGCTGTCGTTCACGACGATATTAAGCCCCGAGAGGCGGATAACCTCGTGGAGCTGACCCCGCCTTTCATTTATCACGCCCCACTTCGGCATAAACGTGCGCACCTCGTAACCGGCTTCCTGAATACGCTCCGGCAAGCCGCGCCCCATACGTGCCGGGAGTGTCTCGGGTACGTAGGGGACCGTCTCCTGGTTGATAAAGAGTATCTTCTTAGGCATTTATTCGACCACTACGAGCGGGGCGTCTTCCATAACACTCTCACCTACTTTGACGCAAATCGCCGTTACCTTTCCGCTCTTCTCGGCATCAAGATTGTTAGCCATCTTCATCGCCTCCAAGACGACAAGAGTATCGCCGGCGTTCACCTCGTCGCCAACTGCGACCTTTATCTCGGTTATAATTCCCGGCAGAGGAGCACGCAGCGCGTCATTCGTGTTCACGTTTGCAGCGGTTGCCGCTACGGCGTCCGCGCTCTCCGTCTCAGGCTGTCCGAGCACGGGTTTCCGTCGCTCAGGCTCGGCTTTGCGTTCGGTTTCGACGGCGAACGACTCGCCGTTAACCACCACATTAACTACATTATCCGCCGCTTCGGTTATCTCCACGTCGTACTCCCTGCCCTCTATTTTATATTTGAATCGACTCATCTTTTATTTATCTTGGTTTACGGGTGAAGCTGAGGTGTTTGGCGTCCCACAGCGTCGGTTTGTCTTGTATTGTAATGATGCCCGACTCGCGGTCGTGCACGTTATTGCCCTCGTATTCATAGAGCGCCATTGCGATGGCTGCATATACGTTTTTATCCATAACTTATAACCGCTCTAATGCTTTACATCGGCATGCAACCGTGTTTCTTTGCCGGCAGGCTCTGGCGTTTATGCGCCAGCTGAGCCAAGCCGCGGCAGATACGGAACCGGGTGTTGCGCGGCTCGATAACATCGTCGATGTATCCGTATTGCGCCGCTTGATAGGGGTTGGCGAACATCTCCGTGTACTCCTCTTCCTTGTCGGCGATGAACGATTTGACGTCTCCGCCCTCTTCTTTAACCGCCTTTATCGCCCGCGCCTGCAACACTGCGACAGCGCCCGAAGCGCCCATAACCGCTATCTCAGCCGAGGGCCAAGCGAAGTTAAGGTCGGCCCGGAGCTGCTTGCACCCCATCACGATATGCGACCCGCCGTATGATTTGCGTATCGTAACCGTTATCTTCGGCACCGTCGCCTCGCCGTATGCATAGAGCAGTTGGGCGCCGTGAAGGATTACCGCGTTGTACTCTTGTCCCGTACCCGGAAGGAAGCCGGGGACATCCACGAGGCTTACAATGGGGATGTTGAATGCGTCGCAAAAGCGGACGAAACGCGCGCCCTTGCGGCTCGCGTTCGTATCAAGCACGCCGGCATATGCCGACGGCTGGTTGGCCACGATACCGACGCTTTGCCCGTTGAAACGTGCGAAACCGGTAATTATATTCCGGGCGAACTTCGGCTGTACTTCGAAGAACTCGCCCTCGTCGGTTATAGCTGCAATCACCTTATACATGTCGTAAGCCTTGTTCGGATCGTCGGGCAGGAGCTCGTTCAGCTCGTCCGCCGTGCGGCTTACGGGGTCGTTACACTCCGTGCGGGGTGCATCTTCCGTATTGTTCGAAGGGATATAGCTCAGCAGAGTTTTAATCATTTCGAACATCTCCTCCTCAGTTTTCGCCGTGAAGTGGGTAACTCCGCTCTTGGTCGAATGTACGCTCGCGCCCCCGAGATGCTCGGAGTCGACGTCTTCTCCCGTTACGCTCTTGACCACCACCGGACCCGTGAGGAACATATACGACGTCCCCTCCTCCATAAAGATAAAGTCGGTCAGAGCGGGCGAATAAACCGCTCCGCCGGCGCACGGACCCAATATAGCGGAGATTTGGGGTATGACGCCGCTGGCGAGGATATTACGCTCAAAGAGCTCGCCGTAGCCCGCCAAAGAGCAGATGCCCTCTTGTATGCGGGCGCCGCCGGAGTCGTTCATACATATGAACGGAGCGCCGTTCGTCATCGCCATATCCATCACTTTGCATATCTTTTGCGACATTGTTTCGGAGAGCGAACCCCCGTTTACCGTGAAGTCTTGTGCGGACACATAGACCAAGCGGCCGTTGATCGTAGCGCTCCCGACCACTACTCCGTCGCCGTCGAACTGCTTCTTCTCCATTCCAAAATTATGACAGCGGTGGAGCTTGAACATATCATATTCTTCGAACGACCCCGCGTCGACGAGCATGTCAATCCGCTCGCGTGCCGTGTATTTGCCCCGCTGGTGTTGCTTTTCAATGGCTTTCTCTCCGCCGCCGAGCATGGCTTTCGCCCGCTTTTCGACAAGGAGTTTGATTTTTTCCGTTTGCTTACTCATTCCTGTATGTTAAGTTATAATTTACCGTTGATACGTAGCCGCTGAAAACCGTTTATTTACGTTTTCAATCTGCAAAGGTATAAATTATTTCGCCGTAAACCAAAAAAGTATGCAATCTTTAACAGCATAAGGCTTTCTGCCCGCACGGTTGATTATGTCCCGCAAACTAAATTCATATTTCCCGTATAAAGATATAATGTCGTCAGAAAGATAAAATTGCACACTCCCGAATTTAACGTTTCAGACGCGCGAATTGCCGCCGACGGTGCGTTTCGCGCCATTTTTCGCGATTTTCGGAATTAGCTGATAATCAACAAGTTATGCGTTTATACATAATCGAAGCATAGTTGATGATTTGCAAGAACACGGGGTTTTGACTTGTGAAAACACGGGGTTTTGACCTATGAAACCCCGTGTAATGAGCGTGCAAGAACTAAGTAATGAGAGGGTCATTTATGGGGGTTTTGCCCGGCGCGAACTATGTATATATTCGTTTTGATATGTGGAGATGCCAAACGCGAACTAAATTTACGCGCTTCCCGGACTAAATAATCGTTGCACACCGTCTGTTGTATTCACAATTGAAAGATTATTTAACGCAAAGTTTTTACATACATATACACACTATCCGCCGCCCGGGTTTGCACGGCTTGTTACCCGTGCGGAGCTCTCGTCCGGGCGGTTGTCCTTTGATTTTTGTAAAAAAAAATTGTCAAACGTTTGCACATTAAAAATAAGTCAATACCTTTGCCGGCAGAGAGAATGTCTTTATAAGACTCTAATTACTTACTCGACTTAAACAAAATTGTATGGACAAGAAAAGAACAATCCTAAGCCCATGCTTGGACAGGTGTCTGCGCATGGGCGTGTTGCTCGTGATGTTCCTTTTGCCCGTGAGTGCAACCGTCAACAGCGTCTACGCACAGCAGACAATCACCGGCGTTGTAACATCGGCATCCGACGGCGAACCGTTGGTCGGAGTGAGCGTGCTCGTGAAGGGCACATCGACGGGAACGGTTACCGACATCGACGGGAACTTCTCCCTAAGCGTCTCTCAGGGCCAGACCTTAGTCTTCTCTTACATCGGCTTTTTGACGCAGGAAGTGAAAGCCGGCGGCGCGGCAACGCTTAATGTCGTGCTCAAAGAAGACTACGAGACGCTCGGCGAGGTTGTCGTGGTCGGATACGGTCAGATGAGGCGGTCGGATCTGACGGGAGCGGTAGCTTCGGTCAACGACGAAGCGATAAAGCGGTCGGTGCCGACAAGTATCGACCAAGTCCTTCAGGGGCATGCGGCGGGCGTGCAGATTACGACCAACTCCGGTACGCCGGGCGGCAGCACGTCGATCCGAATACGCGGTACGAACTCGCTTAACGCCACCAACCAGCCGATCTTCGTTATCGACGGAGTGGTTGTCGACTCGTCAACCGACGACGAGACAACCAACCCCTTGGCAAGCATCAACCCGTCGGACGTCGTGTCGATGGATATATTAAAGGATGCGTCGGCGACAGCCATATACGGCGCGCGTGCCGCCAACGGCGTGATAATCATCACGACAAAGCGCGGGCAAGCGGGCGAAACGACCATCAGCTACGACGGTTACATCGGCTGGCAGAATATGCCGAAGTACCTCGATATGATGAATCTCAGGCAGTATGCGGAGCGTCACAACGCGCGCGCGGATGCGTACATCGTCTCTCATAGCGATTATTACGTCAACCCCGACGTGCTCGGCGAGGGGACGGATTGGCAACGCGAGCTGTTCCAGAACGCGCTTATGACCAACCACAGCCTCTCGCTCACGGGCGGCACGGACAAGATAACGTATGCGATGAGCGGCGGGTATCTTATGCAAGACGGTATCGCGGTCGGGTCCAGCTTCAAGCGCCTTACCCTGCGGGGCAATATGGATGTCAAGATGAAGAAATGGCTGAACGGAGGAATCAACTTCTCTCTTGCCGACAGCAAACAGAACGTCGGGACGGACAACACCACGATTATGAATGCGCTCCAATCGCAACCCGCAACCGCGGTAACCACCGCCACAGGCAGCTACGACGGTCCCGACGACCAATGGATGCCCGACAATATGATTGCCTTGGCGGAGATGCGTACCAACTACAACAAGAAAGAGAACTTCCGCATAAGCGCTTACTTAGAGGCGATAATCACCAAAGACATATCCTTTAAGACCGAGCTCTCTACCGACTACAATCTCAATAAATATTATTACTACGAGCCCGACTATACGTTCGGAATGAAAACGAACGAGACAAGAACGGGTACGTGGACCAAGACCGACACGAAGTATTGGAGCTGGCGCAATATCCTTACTTGGAACACAACGTTCAAGAAAGTTCACGCCTTGAACCTCATGCTCGGACAAGAGATGAGCCACAACCACTGGGAGACGCAGGTCAGCAACGCAACCGGCTATCTGTCCAACTCCGCCACCGACCCGAGCGCGGGCGACACGAGCCAGTCGAGCGGAACGGGATACCGGAACGACAACGCGATACTCTCTTACTTCGGACGGGCTTTCTATTCATACGACGACCGCTACCTCGCGACGGCAACCATTCGTCGGGACGGCTCCTCGCGTTTCGCCAAGGGCAACCGCTGGGGTTGGTTCCCTTCGGCAGCCCTTGCATGGAAGATAAGCAACGAGAAGTTTATGAAGGATGTCAAGTGGATAGACAACCTCAAGCTGCGTCTCGGCTGGGGGGCAACGGGTAACCAGAACGTAGGTGATTGGGCATATATGGCTCTGTTGTCGACGAAGACGACCCCGTGGGGGAGCGGCGTGCTTAATGCCAATAACGCCAACCCTAACCTGAAATGGGAGACTACCTACTCATGGAATATCGGCGTCGATTGGAATTTGTTCGACAGCCGCATAGAGTTTGTTGCCGACTTTTATTACAAGAAGACGAAGGACCTGCTCCTCCAAGTTGCATTGCCCGCATATGCCGGGAACGAGGGGTACGGTGCCGCCACCGACCCGTGGACAAACATCGGGAGCGTGCGCAACCAAGGTATGGAGCTCACGCTCAACACGGTCAACATCGATCATAAGGGATTTCAATGGCGCACGAACATCGTCTTCTCCCTTAACCGCAACAAAGTACTCTCGCTCGACACCGACACCGGCACACTCGCCAAAGACCTGCAAGTGGGCTCGGATACGTCGACGGTTACCTACTCTATGCCCGGATATGCAATCGGGATGTTCTGGGGATATAAGGTTATCGGGCGCTTCGACGAGCCTACCGACTTCTATTACCGCGACAGCGACGGGAACCTGAAAGAGGTGGCGCGCCCGACGGGGATGAGCATCTCGGAGAGCGATACGTGGCTGGGCGACTATATCTTTGCCGATATTAACGGCGACGGCGTTATCGATACCGACGACGAGACAATCATAGGCAACCCGGAACCGAAGTTCACCTACGGCATCGGCAACACGTTCTCTTGGAAAGGCTTCGACCTGACAATATTCCTCTCCGGCTCCTACGGCAACGATATTCTTAACTACAACCGCCGCTGGCTCGAGCAGTCGGGTTCGAACAGCAACCTGCTCGCCTCGTGCT
>JAJPZE010000079.1 GCA_021204565.1 Prevotella sp.
AGAGCATCTGACTGTTAATCAGGGGGTCCTAGGTTCAAGCCCTAGAGGGAGCGCAGAGGAGGTCCGGCGGCGGGTCTCCTGATTTTTTTATCTAACTGACGGGTCTTTATCCGACACATTATCTATCGAATAACATTAACTCATCTTCTTTATGAAACGGATTTACATCATTGCATTGCTTACGTGTATGCTCTCCGCCACTTCGTGCGTCAAGGCTGATAACGGGCTTTCTGTTGCGCCTTTGCAGAGCGACAGCACATCTTCTTCTTCGTCGAAACTCGGCGGGATAATAAGCAACATCGCCTCTTCAGCCACATCAAAGGGGACAATAACCAACATTGTCGAAGACGTTATCGGAAAAAACAAAATGACTGCGGAGACAATTGTCGGCACTTGGAATTACAAGGAGCCGGGCGTAGCGTTCACTTCCGAGTCGCTCCTAGCAACCGCAGGCGGCGAGGTGGCGGCATCGACGTGTAAGGAAAAGTTGGCAACTTATTATTCACAGATAGGGATAACGGAGACAAATACGTCGTTTACATTCAAAGACGACGGCACTTTCTCCGCCCTTCTGCTTGGAAAAAAATGTAGCGGAAAGTATACTTTCGACGAAGATAATCAAGCCGTTACGCTCAAAGTGCTCGTGTTGAACATCACCGGATATACGAAGAAAGACTCCGACGGTATGTCCCTTTTGTTCGACGAAAGCAAGATCCTCGACCTCTTGCAGGTAGTCGGCAAGCTCTCCGGGAGCAGTCTTGTCAGCTCGATAACGAGCCTTACTTCCGCTTACGACGGGTTGCAAATCGGCTTCGATATGTCGAAAGCCGCAACGACCGAATAGATAATTGCCGGCGCATAATAACGGAGTATCCGCCGGCTTGTTTAGCGGGAAAACAAGATAGGGAGCGCATATTATGCGCTCCCTATCGTATAAGGAATTGTTAGTTTTTATTTCGCGAAAGCGACCGACCTTGTCTCGCGGATAACGGTTATCTTTACTTGTCCGGGATAGGTCATCTCGTTCTGTATCTTCTCCGCTATTTCGCCGGAAAGGTTCTCCGTGTCCTCGTCGCTCATTTTGTCGGCTCCGACGATGACGCGCAACTCGCGTCCCGCTTGTATGGCGTAAGTCTTCGTTACTCCGGGATACGACATCGCAATTGCTTCGAGGTCGTTAAGCCGTTTGATGTATGCCTCGACAATCTCTCGTCTTGCTCCCGGGCGCGCTCCGGATATGGCGTCGCACACTTGGACGATTGGCGCGAGCAGGGTTTGCATCTCCATCTCGTCGTGATGTGCGCCTATGGCGTTGCATATGTCAGCTTTCTCCTTATATTTCTCCGCCACTTTTGCGCCATATAATGCGTGGGGCAACTCGGTGTCCTCGTCGGGCACCTTGCCTATATCGTGGAGCAAGCCCGCTCTTTTGGCTTTCTTCGGGTTCAACCCGAGCTCGGCAGCCATAATACCGCAGAGGTTGGCTGTCTCGCGTGCGTGTTGGAGAAGGTTCTGCCCATATGACGATCTGTACTTCATCTTCCCTATGATGCGGACGAGCTCCGGGTGCAAGCCGTGTATACCGAGGTCGATTGTCGTTCGCTTGCCGGTCTCTATTATCTCGTTCTCAAGCTGTTTCTTCACTTTCGCCACCACCTCTTCGATACGTCCGGGATGTATCCTGCCGTCGGCGACGAGCTGATGTAAGGCGAGCCGGCATAGCTCCCGGCGTATGGGGTCGAATGCGGAAATGACTATCGCCTCGGGCGTATCGTCAACTACAATCTCTACCCCGCACGCCGCTTCGAGCGCACGTATGTTTCTTCCTTCGCGCCCTATAATCCGCCCTTTCACTTCGTCGTTCTCAATATGAAACACCGAAACGGAGTTCTCTATTGCCGTCTCCGTCGCCACGCGCTGTATAGTTTGGATAACTATCTTCTTGGCTTCCGAGTTGGCGTTCAGCTTTGCTTCCTCTACTATTTCGTCGACATATCCTTGCGCGTCCGCCTTTGCTTCGTCCTTTAGCGACTCCACAAGACGCGCCTTGAGTTCTTCGGCGCTCAACCCCGACAATTCCTCAAGCTTCTCCCTCTCGCGTATTTGCATCTTGTCCAATTCCTGCTGCTTTGCAGTGATTTGCTTACGCTCGTTGTCAATCACCGCCTGCTCTTTATCAAGGTCTTGCTTTCTGCGTGCAAGGTCTTCTTGCTTCTGGTTGAGGGAGAGTTCTTTTTGTTTGAGGCGGTTCTCGTTTTGGAGTATCTTCTGATTGCGTTGCCCTACTTCCTTGTCCAATTCCGCTTTCTTATTGAGGAACTTATCCTTGACTTCCAGGAGTTTCTTTTCTTTCATCACCTCGGCTTCCTTCTCCGCTTCGGCAAGCATTTTTTCGTATATTCCCTTAATCACATAACGGAATATAACGTAACCGACCGCGCCTCCGATTATGAAAGCCACGATACCGATTATAATTATTGAATTCATATAAATCTGTGTGTATTATGTTGTGAATATTGTTTCCCGCTTCATTGTAACGCTTCTTCGATTTCCGTAGTGAGGCGGGAAAGAATATCATTAAGAGGAGTAGCGTCCCGGCGGGCGTACTCCTTTTCGTATCTCAATGCAATATCAATCATTGCCATATATAAGATTTCCTTTTCGGTCTTAACGTCCTTGAAGTGAGTTGCATATCTGTTCACGATATTTGTGATGAGCTTCTCGCCTTTGCGATAATATTCTTCCTCCGTTACAGGGACATTCACCGACAAGTCGGTATCGTATAGGTGCAGAGTGATTTTTCTTTTTCTTTCGTTAGCCTCAGCCATATGGACCGGTTATTTTTCTTTCAAATAGGTGATGCATTTGTTGACGTCCCGTATCAGTTTGGCTATACGCGCCTTCGCCGTCTCCACGTCGCCGTCGGTTATTTCGAGCATACGCGCCAACATCAGATTGTCATACTCCCGCTGTATGCGCTCTATTTCCCCGCGTAAACGTTCAACCTCTTTCGTCAACTCCTCATATCGCTGTTGCAACTGCCCTTTCTCGCCTATCGTCTCGCGATACTGCAATATCAGCTGACGCATACGAGTGGTGAAGATATTCAGCGCCGGGTTGTTTACGTCGCCCATAAGAAAAGTTTATCTCCCGACAAATGTAATTATATTAATTTAATTCCTTAAACGCTACGGTTAGTAATCAACACGTTTTAAGGTAGTTTAAGCGTTATGTTCATTTCCTCTCTTCCGTCTGCTTGGGCTCTTTCTTAGCCAACATCACGATTTGGAAGACGTATGCCGTTATCCACTTTTGAGAGAAGCCGAGATACTTGTTGAACTGACGTATAGCGACTGCCGTGCGCATAACTTCCGCGTCCTTAAAGTCGTTCTTGGTCATTATGTCGCTGACCGTCTTCTCTGTCATCGTGCGTAACACGCCTTTGAAGAACGAAGGCAGACGGAGCTTGAACTTCATCAAATTGCCCAGCAACATCATCAGATCCTGCGAGAAACCTTGAAAGCGGATGAGGAACGTCTGCACGTCTTGCACCTTACGGCAATTACGGCGAATGCTCTGCTCTATCTCCTTGAAGAACACGTCGTCCGTCTTATACAATTCTTTCATCATCTTCTTGCAGTGGCTCTTCTCGTTCGGACCTATCTTGTTGTTAAGAGTTGGGACGTGGAGAGTGGCTTTGAACATCCGCAAATCGGGGAACATCGACAAATTGTTTATCCCGATTATCGACGCGATAGAGGCTTGGAAATACACCCTGACAAGCATCATATAATCCTCCATACCCCCTTTCTTCGCTTTCCTTTCCCGGCTCTTCACGCCGCCGAATATCTTGTTCAGTAGGTTCATAGTTTTCTTTGTATATTATGTATATTAATTGATTAAAATAATTCTTACGTCTTTTGCCGGACGTTGCTAACGGCAATCGCCGCTACAAAGGTAATGCCGAAGAAAGGAATAAACAAACAAAACATACGTTTTCGGGTTCGCTCCCGCCGCTTCAATACCGCTTTGCAAGACATTAAAAAGGGGGCGCACACCGCACGGATGCACGCCCCCGAATAATATTAACAGGCTACCAAAGATTAGTTGATAACCACTTTCCGTCCGTTCTTGATGTACACGCCGCGATATGTCGGGTGGTCAATCTTAACGCCCGTCAAGGTGTACCACGTGTCGCCGCTGCCTGCCGCATTGACGGCATTGATACCCGCGGGTATATCCGTGCCGGTCTGTCCGTCGCGATTGTATACGCCGTAGTTGACAAGGCTCAGGTCGCCGGTCTGGTCGGATATGCCGCCGCCGTTACCGTCATCGAAGATAACCATCGGGTTGACGAGAGTATCCGTCGTGGTCAGCGTGTATGTCCATCTGCCTTGATCGTCCTTCTGCGTCATCACCGTGCCCGGCCAGCTGCCGACATACTCTTTATCATTGTTGCCTTTATCCCAGATGTAGATATAAACCGTGGTCCATGCCGGAGTGTAGTTATCCGAGAAGTAAACGGTATACGTATTGCTTGTGGTCGTGCTGCCGCTGCTGCTGCCGCTACTACTGTTGCCCGTGCCTTCGCCCGTAGCTACGGTGTAACGGTATCCGCTCGCGTTATAATATCCGCCGTTGTGATAAACGAGGTCGGCGGTCTGGCTCGTGCCGTTGTCGAAGATTATTCCCGTCGAGCCGTCGTCGGGTATGGTCTCGCTCCCGGTGTACGTGTACTTCCATACATTGCCGTTGAGGAGGGTTGCGCCGTCGCCCGGCCAACTATTGGTGAACTCGTGGGTCTGTCCGTTCTCCGTATCCCAGATATATGCGTCGATTGTTCCGCTCCAGCCGTAGCTGTTCTCGAAGAATACCGCTTGTTCGCCGTCGGCGATGGTCAGCTCGGTGTTGCCCTCTTCGGTGCTGTCGCCGGTAATCTCGCCCGCGCCCTCAACGGTGTATTGATATCCGGAGTAAGTGTACATACCGCCGTTGACGTAAGTGAAGTCGCCCGTCTGCTGGTCGCCGTTGTTGAAGATACATCCGCCGCTCACTACCGCCGAGCCGCTGTATGTCCATTTCCAAATCTTGTTGCCTAAGTATTCGCACGCCTCGCCCGGCCAGCTGCCGCCGGTATAGTTCGTCCCGTTGTCGTTCCATACCCAAGCCTTGATTGTGCCGCTCCAGTTCGACTCGCTGTTGTCGAAGAAGATAGCTTGCTCGCCCTCTGCCATCGACGGGGTGATAGGCTCATCCGGCTCTTCCACTACCGTGCCGCTGCTGCCCGACGGAAGGGTCGTGCCGTCATCCACAGCCTCTTCCGTGCCGTCCCAACTGCTGTAAGACGTGCCCGTCGAGCTGGTGCCATAGATAAACGGACCGTCGTCAACGAGCTTGCTGCCGTTCATGACGTATACCCGCATATTACCCTGACCGCTGCAGGATGCGGTAACGGATGTGCCCGTCGTAGAAGCGCCCGTAACAACATCCACCCATGTTGCACTCGGCAGATTGTTGAACGTCGCGCTACCGCTGATAACAACAAGTGCGTAAGAATCGGTACTCCCGCTCGTATAACGGCGCTTGAATGCGATACCGCTGCTCGTGTTGATATCGCTGGTGCTGTATTGTCCTCTGCGGAGTGCCGGCACGCTGGCGCGTATCTTGTTAAGCTGTTGCAAGTGGCGTGCAAGAGGCTGGTTAAGCGATGTCGCCGTATTGCCCGATGCCGTATAGTTCTCGCCGAACTCATTGGCGGTGATGTCGCCGTTGATATAGCCGCCGTAGTAGGCGCGACCGGAATTGATCAGCGCCGTGTTGGCGCCGTTGTCAATCACGCAACCTTTCTTGAACTCAACCTCAGAACCATAATACAGACACGGGATGCCGCGGAACGTGAACATCAGATCGAGGTTCTCCGCCCAAGTAGATGTACCGCCCGTGAACCGGCAGGCCTGATTGTTGTTAGGCGAGTAGTCGTGCGAGTCGACATACACTACATTATACGACGCATCGTTGTAATAAGGGTCGCCGTAGTTCAAACCGAACGCGGCAGAAGCGCTATCGAACATCCAGTGCATCGGGAAGTCGATTACGCTGAAACCCGAATAGTTGGAATAGTCGGGCGTATGGTAGGTGTTGCCGTTGAGCAGAACATTTTGTGAATTAGGCAGACTGCTCTTGTCCGCGCCCTCGCCCTGCGATACGGCGGAGTTCATATTGGTGTAATCGCCCAAGCCGCCCTCCATTACCGTGATATTGTTCCAGCCCGTATCGTCCGTTGACGAGTTGTCTATCCACGAATAGCTGCTCTCCCCGTTTGTTCCCTCTTTCCAAGTGTAATAGAAAGGAGACATCTTGTACAGCCCGCGGTACACCACTTCCGTGTTGCGGGCGCACACCTCGCCGAACATAAAGAACGGACCGCCGTTGCGCGCACTCTTATATTGCTCCGCAAGAGCTTGGAACTTCGGGATGAATGCGTTGTTGAACGTTACGCGGGCAATATGACCCGACGTATCGATACGGAACCCGTCGACACCCATCTTAATGAACCTGCCGTACTGCTGTACGAGATAATCGGCAACATAGGGGTTCTCCGTGTTAAGGTCGACGCAGTCGCCCGCTATCTGTGCGAACCAACGTGTGTAGTCGTCCCAGTTGAAGTTGGCGTAGTGATGCCAATGGTTATGGTCATCGTGGTTGACGCCGTCGGTGTTCTTCATAAGAGCCAGACGCCATGTGTACTGCAAGCTCTCGTTGTTCATATAGTTGCTTGCGCCGAATGCCTCGTCAAGTTTCCCGCCCTCTATCACTTTGAGCGAGGAGTTTATCTCGCCCAAGTTCTGAGTGTAGTCCTTATAGAACATCGGGCAGAGCGTCGCTTCGCCGAAGTTGCCCGTATGGTTGAGCACAATATCGAGGATTATCTTCAGCCCTTTGTTATGCGCTGCGGTAATCACTTCTTGGAAGGCGGCGTCGCCCTTGGCGCGAATCTCATCCTGAGTCTCGCTCCCCGTGAAGTTCTCATAATCATAATAACGCGGGTCGACGTTCGAGAAGTCCATAGCGTGGTATCCGTGATAGTCGAGACCGGAGGCGTTCTCCACTACCGGCGTCATCCATATCGCGGTGAAGCCCAATGCCTTGATATAATCCATCTTCTCTATCAGGCCCTTGAAGTCGCCGCGCCACTCCGGGTCGTGTGTCTGTTGGTTGAGCGTGCCGTCCCAACAATACGTATTGTTTTGGGAGTCGCCGTCGAAGAAGCGCGTCGTGATGATGAAGTAGATGGACTCGTCGCGGAAGTCGTCGCGGCTGCTCCAATCGTAGGTATACGCGCTTGCCTGCAAGGCTGTGAGGGATAACACGACAATAGCGGACAAACGCATTGCGCTACGGCTAATTGATTTAATTGTCATAAAATCGGATTGTTATTAATTGTTGTAAGTCTTACTTGATTACGACTTTCCGTCCGTTCTTAATGTACACTCCGCTACGTGTCGGGCAGCTGATCCGTATGCCCTGCAACGTGTACCAAGCGTTGCTGTCGTACGCGGACTTAACGGCGTTGATGCCCGTCTCCTCTTCTTCCTCTTCTTCCTCTTCGGGAGCAAGCACTTCGATGAGCCCGTTGCGGTTGTAATGTCCGTAGTTAGTAAAGCTCAGGTCGTCCGTTTGTTCGGTAGGTATCGTTCCGCCGCCGTTAGCGTCGCCGTCGTTGAATATAATCATCGGAATGCTTATATTGTCCGTTGTGGTGAAGGTGTACATCCACGTGCCGTCCGACTGTTGCGTCATCGGTTTGCCGGGCCATACGCCGCCGGTGTAGTTCTTGCTTGTGCTGGCGTTATCCCAGATCCATACATATGGCGTGCTCCAAGCCGGGGTATAGTTATCCGTGAAATAAACAACCCACGTGCCGTTGGATGATGTCGAGCCCGACGACGAGCCGCCGCTTGACGAGCCGCTGTCGCTCGACGCCGTAGGCACGGTGTATTGGTATCCGCTCGCGTTATAATATCCGCCGTTGACGTATACCAAGTCCGCGGTCTGGTTCGTACCGTTGTCGAAGATAAGTCCCGCCGAGCCATCGTTCGGTATAGTTTCGCTCCCCGTGTAGGTATACTTCCATACGTTGCCGCTCACGTTCGTATCCTGATCGCCCGGCCAAGAAGCGGTGA
>JAJPZE010000114.1 GCA_021204565.1 Prevotella sp.
CACATACGGTTTGTTCCCCGCTCCGGCAAACGCTCTCCGCCATCTCCTGTCCGGCGCGAAAAGTATATTTATTTTCAGAAAACGTATAAAAAAGTTACGTTTTGTTTTGTAAATTAATCGCTTTCCCTTACTTTTGCCCCGATTATATACGTGTAATTCGCAATTCTGCACACCCGTAACGAGACATACAAACATATATGAGGATAATGAAAAAGAATATTTTAACGGCGGTATTGACGTTTGTCGCGTGCCTCACGGCGTCGGCTCAGTTGCCCTCCGTAAGCCTTAAAGACATCAACGGAAAGACGGTCGACACCGCTCAATTGTCGAACGACGGGCGGCCGTTCGTTATCAGTTTCTTCGCCACATGGTGCAAGCCGTGCAACCGCGAGCTAAGCGCAATCGCCGAAGAATATGAGGACTGGCAAGAGGAAACCGGCGTTAAGCTCTTCGCCGTGTCCATAGACGAGGGGCAGAATATTAACAAAGTGAAGCCCTTGGTGGATAATCACGACTGGCCATACGACGTATTGCTCGACCCCAACAGCGATTTCAAACGCGCTCTCGGCATACAAATGATTCCCTATCTGCTCATATGCGACGGCAACGGGAATATCGTTTACAAGCACAACGGATACACCGAAGGGGCGGAGCAAGAGGTGATTGAAAAGGTCAGGGAATTGGTTGAATAAAAGCGCAAACACTCTCTCCAACGGATGAAAACCCGTATGAAAATATGGCTTACAGCGTTGCTCGCGCTCGCCCTTATCCCCGCTAAGGCGCAGGATAAGGACAATAAAGTGACGGTCAGCGGCAGCGTTATGAGCGACATCCTTATCCCCCAAAGCGATAAGCGAATAGGCACGGAAGACACCGACGACTGGGCCGAGACGAACACGTATGCCGACGTCAGCATTATGAGCAAATACGTTGATGCCGGCGCAAGATTCGAGTTCACGCAGTACCCGTTGCCCGGTTTCGAGGACAAGTTCAAGGGCTGGGGCGTGCCGAACGTTTACGTGAAAGGGAAATATAAATGGGCGGAGCTCACGCTCGGCACATATTACGAGCAGTTCGGCTCGGGGTTCATACTCCGCACATACGAGGAGCGGAGCCTCGGATTAGATAACTCCTTGCTTGGCGCGCGCTTGGTATTGAAGCCGTATAAAGGCATAACAATCAAAGCGTTATCCGGCAAGCAACGCCGCTATTGGGCGATAAACCACGGGCTCGTGAGCGGGGCGGACGTTGAGTTCAACCTCGAAGAATGGATTAAGCCGATGTTGGATAAGGGCATCTTCCTTACCGTCGGCGGCTCGTGGGTGAACAAATACGAAGCGTCGGAAGACATAATGACCGACGCCACGCATAAGCTTAATCTGCCGGAGTACGTTAATGCGTTCGACTTCCGCGTCAACTTGCAAGCGAAGGGCTTCGGCATATTGGGCGAGTACGCTTGGAAGACGGAAGACCCGTCGTTCGACAACGGGTATATCTACCGGAAAGGTAACGTGGCGATGCTCTCCGCCTCGTATTCGAAGCGCGGGCTGAGCGTGCTGTTGCAAGCCAAACGCTCGGACAACATGTCGTTCCGAAGCCGCAGAAGCACCATCGGCATATCGTCTTACATCAACCATCTGCCCGCGTTCACAATGGAGCATACCTATACTCTCGCCGCGCTCTACCCCTATGCAACCAACCCCGACGGGGAATGGGCATACCAAGCGGAGGCGGGGTATAAGATCAAACGACATACTTTCCTCGGGGGCAAATACGGCATGGATATCAAGGTGAACTTCTCTCACGTGAGCGCCATACAACAGCGGGGCGACGGCGGAATGGGCACAGACGGGTACGCATCCTCGTTCTGGAAGTGGGGCTACGGCACCGTTTTGAAAGACGACGAGGGCAATATCATAGCGAAACGGGACAAGACATATTATCAGGACTTAAACGTGCAAATAGAGAAGAAATTCACCAAGTCGTTCAAGCTCAACCTGATGTATATGAACCAGCTTTACAACAAGACAATCGTCGAAGGACACGGAGGATTCGTACACTCCGACATATTCATCGGCGAGGGCAAATATCAGTTCAACAAGAAGTTTACGTTGCGCGGAGAGTTCCAATACCTCACCACAAAGGACGATCAAGGCGACTGGCTGTTCGCCCTCTTGGAGCTTTCGATGCTCCCTAACTGGATGTTCACCGTCTCGGATGAATATAACTGCGGGGAGACGAACATACATTATTATCAGGGATACGTTACGTTCAACTACGGCGCGCACCGCCTCCAGCTCGGCTACGGACGCACCCGCGCGGGGTATAACTGCTCCGGCGGGGTATGCCGTTTCGTGCCCGCAAGCAAAGGCGTAACCCTTTCGTACAACTATAATTTCTGACCGCGATGAAGACATCACATTATTATATACCCGCCCTTGCGGCCGCGGTTATCGCGGTCGTAACCGCCGCTTGCAGCAACATCGACGAGGACGAACGGTTCATATACGTGCAGCCCGCGGAGGTGGCGAAGCACGTTTTGATTGAAGACTTTACCGGGCAGGCATGCACCAATTGCCCGACGGCAATGGATATAATACGCGACATACAGGAGCAGTACGGCGAAGATAACGTGATTGCCGTAGGTATCTATGGCGGTCCGAACGGGTCGAGCACGAGCGGCAGGATGTACCCTCTGACAACCGAGACGGGCAACTATTACAGCAATAAATATGGCGTATCAACCCAGCCGGCGGCACTTATCGACCGGCACGGACTGACCAGCAACTACACCTCTTGGCTGACCGACGTAACCCAATACATACAAAACACCTCGCCTCTCATCATGTCCGTAGCGAGCGAATACGACGAACAGACGCGCACCGCAACACTATCCGTCAGCGCTTTAGCTGCGGGGACAATCAACGCGACCCTGCAAGTGTGGCTCACGGAAGACGGGGTAACGGACTGGCAAAACCTGCCCGACGGCTCGCGCGACACCGAATACACGCACAACCATGTGTTCCGTATGGCGGTGAATGATGTCGACGGCGAGGCATATAATATAGAGGAAGGCGAGACCGACGAGCGGACGTTCACCGCCGCGATAGACGACGACTGGGCGGCTGAGAACATGTCTTTCGTGGCGATTGTTGCCGGCTCGTCGGGCGTGATACAGGTGGAGAAGACTTCCGTAATCCCCGCAGAAGAGGAGGAGGACATAAGCGAAGACAGCGACGAAACTAACAACGAATAAAACGAATTTATATGAAAAGAACAAAACTATTAATGATGTTTGCCGCGCTTTGCACCGCACTCACGGCAAGCGCATACACGGTTGACGACACGCTTCAGTTCACCGACGAGGCGGGGAATATCATACCCGACGGCACGGAGCTCACCGTTAAAGGCGCCGTAGAAGACGAGTACGAGTACAATATAGAGATGGATTCGGGGCTGTACGTGCTTAACACGTCGAGCGAAACAGTAGGCGTCGGGCTCGACCTGACCATATCCCGCATCGACAACGGGCAACTGAAATGCTGTTTCCCGAGTGTGTGCCAGAACCAGACGACCGTACTTGACGAATACGATAACGGCAGCTCAACGATAGGCGCGGGCGTATCGAAAACGCTCAATACCGAATATCTGCCGGATTCATACGGCACGTGCACGGCGACGTTCCGCCTGCGTTTGCACGACGTTACATACAACGCAAACGGTCTTCCGAGCGTATCAAACGCGCCGTCCGCATACGGTCCGTCGATTACCGTAACCTTCGTTTACGACGAGACTTCGCTCGGTATTGACGACGTCCGGGCGGGCGCCGCGAGCGAGCCGGCAGCATATTACACCTTGTCCGGCGAGCGGCTTTCGGCTCCGGCGAAGGGCGTAAACGTAGTGAAATACGCCGACGGGACGACAGCCAAGATTATTGTTAAATGACGATATAAGGATATAAGACGTTAATTAAAACATTTATGGATATGAAATCTTTACACACATTTATTATTGCGGCAGTTGCCCTCGTGCTTGCTCCGACGAGCGCTATGGCGGCTGACGATACTGTCAAGACGGACGCTTCGGGTTGCGTTAGCGTGGTTTACGAAGCGGAAAATCTCGGCTACGGAGACTTTGTCTCTATCTTCCGGGTATCGTGTAACGGCAAGTATGCCGTTGCCTCCACGGGTATTATAGACGACGGCGCGAGCCCGTATATCGGCGTATTATGGACAGCTGACGACGGGGAGATGACGGTTTTCAACGCCGATAACTACGGTCAGGAATCCAAGGGTGTAATCTTTTGCGACGTATCGAACGACGGGATGATAGTTGGCGCGCACCCCGTGCTCGGACTAAATTCAGCCGGTACGGGATTTGAGTACCGTTGGAAGCCGGCATACTATAAAGACGGCGCTTGGACGAATCTCCCGTTGCCCGACAAGTACGCAATCGCCACGTCGGAAGCGTCCGACGGCTTGGATATAGCATATGCTTCCGTTGCCAAGCGAGTTACGCCCGACGGCAACACGATAGCGGGAGAGATATACATAGCAGACGACAACATACGCTTCTCCGACAACAGTCTGAACTCCGTAAAGCGCTTTGAACCGGTAATCTGGACGCACAACGACAGCGGCGATTGGGATATTCAGACGTTTTATCAAGACACCCAAGAGGACGGCATTTACGGCAATCAAGGCTTCGTCGTGTATGATATCTCGCACGACGGAACAAAGGTTGTAGGCTCGTGCACGAGCCTACGCGGCGACTGGTTGCCCGCCATTGCCGACGCCGAGACAGGCAAGGTAAGCTGGCACGTAGGTCCCGAACTGACATACCTTTCGAGCGAAAACCGCTTCGTTGAACTTGACCGCGAAGGCAATCAATGCGAAGAGTGGTGGGACGGTATGATTAACTGCATCGACGCGAATAATAACATCTATTATTATTATAACGACGGTGACGGCAACTATTACAGCCTGAGCGAGAACCTCGATACCGGCGATAAGGAATATTATGATAATACCGTAGCGTGCGGCAACGGCGACCTCGTGATAGGTTTGAACAAAATACTTAAAGGCGACAAGACCATTGACTTGGCAGACATCTACACCGTTATCAATATGTCGGACGACGGTATGGTGCTCGCAGGAGGCGGGTACGACTCGTACGATTACGGATATGAGTTCAACTATCCGATGCTCATTCAGCGCGTCCCGGCGGACCAGACGACCGGCATTAACTCGGTAGAGACCGCTCCGGGAGAGGACAAGATATACACCATCACCGGCGTTCGTCTCAACCAACCGCAGAAGGGCATCAACATCATCAACGGACGGAAAGTAATCGTCAAGTAACTCTCAGAGCCGGCAGGAAATAAAATCGCCGGGACGCTTGTGTCGTTAGCAAGCGCCCCGGCGATTGTCGTTCTCCGTTGTTGTTCCCCGACGCCGTTACATCCCCCTGCGGACGAAGTACCGGTCGTAACCGTCGAGGAGAGCCCGGCTCGTATGCTCCCAAGAGAGCTCATTTATTATTCGGCGCCGCCCGTATTCCGACATCCGGCGGCGCATGCCGGGATGTTCGAGCAAGCAGATTATCTTCTCCGCCATGTCCTTAGCGTCGTTCCTTTTGGCGTAGAGCGAAGCTTCCCGGGCGGAGAACCGCCCCTCGGTGAGGTCGAATTGCACTATCGGCTTGCCCAACGCCATATATTCGAGTATTTTGTTCATCGTGCTCTTGTCGTTCATAGCGTTGTATTCGTCGGGGTTGACACATACGTCGGCGGTGTTGAGATAATCGAGCAACGTCTCGTCGGGGACGCGCCCCGTGAACTCCACGATATCATCCAAACCCATATCCGAACACATCTGCCGGAGTTGCGCGAGGTGGGGTCCGCCGCCGACGATCCCCCAGAAGATGTCGTCGCGACCTAACTCGCGGCGTATGTAATCCGCCGCTTGGAGCAGATACTCTATGCCCTCCTGCTGTCCGATAACGCCCAAATAGCCGACCATATACTTCCGTCCGCGCTTTATCTCGGGGCGGGGCGGAGTAATCCTTAGCCGCTCTAACTTCGGTCCGCTGCGCAGGACGAACACGTCGTCGGGCGACATTCCTCCCCGCTCTATCGCTATTCGCTTGTAGCTCTCGTTGGTAACGAAGGCGAACGTGCAGTGCCGGTACGTATTGCGTTCGAGCCATAATTGGCTCTTGTAAAGCAAGCCGCTGCGCCGCCCGAACTTGGCTTCGAACAGCTCGGGGCAGATGTCGTGATGATCGAAGACGTAGTCGACGCCGTATTTCTTAAACCGTTTCGCCACCATATAAATATCATCCGGCGGGTTGCAACCGTGGATGACGTGAAAGCCGCGCTCCTTGTAAACGCGCTTCGCCAAGCGGTATTCCTCCCGCAACGCGCACCAGTATTCGCGGGCGTAACCTAACGCGCCGTTGCCCTCGGGGGGCAGGTCGTGCCGGTAGATATGCACGCCGGAGAGGCACTCGTATTCGCTGTCGTACCCCTTCCCTTTGGGGCTGATGACGGATACGAGGTATCCGTTGGCGGCGAGTGTTGTCGCTTCCTGCCAGACGCGGGTATCGAACGGGACGGGCAGGTTCTCGACAATGATTAATATCTTTCGTTGGTTCATATAAACGATAATGTAAAGTCCAATAATGTCGTATGTCCGTAGAGGCGTATGGCGGAGACGGGTATCTCCGTGCCGTATGCGGGGGAGAGACGCGCCGGCTCCACAGCCGATTTATCCGCCGGGCTAAGCACCGTCAAGACGCAGACCCGCTTCCCGCCGCAGTATATGTCGTATCCGCCGCTTCGGGGACGCGCCTCACACCCCGCGCCCAACAGGAGCGTGGCGCACCAGTTGTCCTCCCGCGTGAGGCTGTCCGTTATGTCCAACGTCCGCCGCGCCTTGTCGAAGACGAACGTGCGCGTATGGATATTCGGGGCGTAACCGTCGTGCGAGGCGGCGAGCGCGTCGGTCTCCGGCGTTGACTTAAAGGATATCAGCCGGCACTCCGCCTTACGTTCCCAGAGGAACGCACCCGTCATTTCGGAGGAGTCGCGCCCGGCGACGCACAGCGTGTTGTGGTTGACTGTGCGGCGGTAATCATTACGCGAGGGCAGGTCGGAATGATATATATACGTGCCCGGATCGGCGAATACCGCCCGCCCGTCGTAGAGGACCTGAAAGCTCAGAGCGTCGGCATGACCGTGTGCGGCAATAGTTCCGAAGCCGAGCGCGGCGTGGTCGATACCAATCAAAAGCCGGTCGTCGGGGTCGCGCAGAAAGGTGTTTCCGCCAAGCGTAAAGCAACGGCTCGCGCGGTTATCATACAAGGTCAGGGTCTTTATTCTCCTAATCTCCTCTTCGGCGAAAAGCCAGCGGACGGTCTCGTTCACATCGTTAAACGAGGCGTAACGCTTCCCCGTCTCGAGCGAGCAGAACTGGAGAACATAGTTGAAATACGCATACTCCCCGCCCGTCAAATCGAGTATCTTTCCCTCGTCGTCGTCGCCGAACCCGCATACCGCCGCCTCACGCCACGTCGCATGCGACAGGTACTCCGCCATACGCTCCATATATGAAAGCCGGACGCGCGGGACGGTATCGCCGGCGGCGCGGACGGTATGAGCCGCGAGGCAATACGCCTCCATAACGAACGCATGATAATGCAACGACAGCTCTTTGTTCACCCCGTCCTCATACGTCTGACGCGGCAACTCGCCGGTCAATATCCGCGTTGCAAGCCGCTTCCAACCCTCGTTACCGAAGGCATAACCCGCGATGCCGACCGCCGCCGCCTCAACTATGAGATGGTTGTTTGCCGACGAATAGCGCGAGTGATGTAACGCGACGTACGCCACCATGTTGGTTATCCCC
>JAJPZE010000086.1 GCA_021204565.1 Prevotella sp.
TTATAAGATATAATAGTTCAACCATTTGCAAAGATAATCGCTAAAATATAAAGTTGCAACAAACACCGTACTTTTTATCACTATTTCACTTTATACATATTACGGTTAACACGATACCTATCGATGCTCCTCGTTTGTGGGTTCTCCGCCCGGTAAGACACCGTATAGGTATCCTAAAATCTACCGGTATAGCAACTAAAAGCTACGTTTCAATAACCCTAAACCGCCGTTTTATACATCTAAGAACGCCGCTTTACGGTTATCATTAGTATGTTTGCGAGGATTAAGAGGTTGGGGACAAGGCGGGTTGGCGCATATTTCACACGTGCGGCAACTCCACTCGGAACGTCGTTCCCCGTCCTTGTTCGGACTGCACTGTGATTTGTCCGTTGTGGAGAAGTATTATTCTTTGCGCGAGCGCGAGCCCTATGCCGTATCCTGTGTTATATTGTTTGGCTCGCTGTCCGCGGTAAAATAGTTTGAAGAGGTGTTGTTTGTCTTGCCGGCTCAGACCTATTCCCGTGTCGGACAACCTTACCACGACGCTCCCCTGCCAAGCGGAGATTTGAATCATCGAAGTGTTGTCCGGCGAGTACTTGCAGTTGTTGTCAATCAGGTTGACAAAAGCTATATTGAGCAGATAAGGATTGGCGTTGACGGTTATTTGCCGTTCGTTGTCATTGCTGTCGTCCTCGTAAACGATGTCGGCGTTATATTCGGGGTGCGCTTTAAGTATATTCCCTACGGCATCGATAAGGAGCTCGTCAAGACGTATATACTGTTTCTTAATGTTCTCCTTATGAAAACCCGCGCGGGCAAGATTGAGGAGTCCGTCAATAAGGAGATTCATTCGTCGTGCATCGTGGAGCGCTTCGGTTATCGCCTTGCGGTATTCTTCTCCCGTTCGTTCTTTTTGTAATGCGATGTCGAGCTCGGCAATTATCGTGGCTAAGGGCGTGCGGAGCTCGTGCGACACGTTGCCGGCGAATGCTCTTTCGTCGGTTATGTCGTCGGTTTGCGCTGCCGTTTCGTCTTGTGTGCCGCCGTCTTCATCGTTCTGTTCTTCGTCCCCGTCCTGTGTTGCCCCGCGGGTACGGTGGAGCATAAGGCGTATTATAACAGCCGCTCCGGCGGCGAACACCGCCACACTCACTACGGGCAACATCATCAATGTCGTATTGTCCGGCGCCGTACCTGCCGACCAAAGCACCACCCCGCCTATGGCTATAACGAAGATGAAGAGGATCGTAATGGTTATTGTAAGCCGAACGTGCAAAGGCATAGGGATTATTGTTTGTCGCTTAAATAAAAGCCTATTCCCGGCTTGGTATGTATGAGCTTGAGCGTGTAGGGCTTATCTATCTTCTTTCGCAAGTAGTTGATATATACGTCGATAAAGTTTGTTCCGGTGTCGAAACGGGTATGCCAGACTTGCTCCGCTATCTCTATTCTGCTCACCACTCTCCCCTCTTGCTCCGCCATATAAAGCAACAACGAGTATTCCTTAGGGGACAGACGGATAACCGTATCGCCCCGCCGCACTTCGCAAAGGGATGTATCTATCGTCAGGTCTGCACAGGTGATGCGCGTTTTGTTGCCGGCTCCCGAGCCGCTTCCGCCCCGCCGCAACAGGGCTTTTACCCGTGCCGACAGCTCTCTGAAATCAAATGGTTTGGTCATATAATCGTCGGCGCCAGCGTCGAAACCGTCAAGTTTGTCGTCCGTTGAGCCCAATGCAGTGAGCAACAGAACACATGTCTCGGGGTGTAATGCCTTCACCTCTTTACATAGCTCGAAACCGTTCATGCCCGGCATGACAATATCGGACACCACCACTTTCGAGGGGTTTGCCTTAAACAAACGCAAGCCCGTAGCGCCGTCGTAAGCCACTATCGGGCGAAAGCCGCTCTCCTCCAAGCCCCTCGAAAGCACGTCGGCGACACGCTTCTCGTCCTCAACTATCAGTATCGACTCCATATATTAATAATGTTCTTACGGCGGGCAATACGAAGCACGCGCGCCGCAAAGGTAACGTTTTTTATACAACCAACGGGAATAAGACACCAATTCTCCGCCATCGCCGGCAAGAGGGCAACGACGGCTAATGTATAAACAAAAAGCGTGTTTTTTGTTTGTTTATTACTCCGGCATACACTACCTTTGCACCCGGAAAAATGAGATATTGAATTATATGAAAATCCTTCCCATTCGTTTAGCTGTCGTATTATTGGGAGCGCTGATGCTCGCCGGGTGCAAGAGTTCGCGCGACGTTGCGTACTTTCAGAACATAGAGGACGTCGACTTGTCGCTGTCAAAAGGGCTCTACACGGCGCGTATTATGCCTAAGGACGAGCTCACAATTACGGTCAGCTCCACTGACCCCACGGCTGCTTCGGTGTTCAATCTGTCGGTCTCAAAGACCATCTCCAACAGCAGTACATCTCTGTCGACACAACAAATATTGGTGCCTTATGTAGTCGATAACGACGGATACATAAACTATCCGCAGATAGGCCGGCTCTACGTTGTGGGTATGTCGTGCGTCGAATTACAGGAATATATATGCAAGAAAATCGCCCCTTACTTCTCCAACGACGACCCTCCGCTCGTTACCGTTCGTATGTCGAACTACCGCGTAACGGTGCTTGGCGAGGTCTCCAGCCCGAGAGTAGTATCGGTGTCGGAAGAGAAGATGAGCGTCCTTGAGGCAATTGCAAGCGCGGGCGACCTGAGCATCTACGGTCAGCGGAAGAACGTCATAGTCATCCGCGAAGACGAAAACGGGGAGAAATCATATCATATGCTCGACCTTACCGACGCCAATGTGATTAACGATCCGTATTATTACGTGCAGCAAAACGACATTATTTACGTTACTCCGAACAAGACAAAGGCGCGTAACTCCGATATCGGACAGGTAACCACAATCACCATCTCAATCACGAGTATCCTTATTTCGTTAGCATCCCTGATGTATAATATATTAAAAAAATAACATATCAGAACAACGATATAAATTACGGATTATGAACCGGAACCGCAGCGTTTCAATCTTCATAATTCGTAATTTTTATATGTAACAAACTATGAAGAACGTAACTTTAAGGTTGGATGACGGCACGCTGTTTCGCGGGCGGAGCTTCGGTTATGAGGCGCCCGTGGCGGGCGAGGTGGTGTTCAACACCGCTATGTCGGGGTATCCGGAGAGCCTTACCGACCCCTCGTACGCCGGGCAGCTGATGGTGTTGACCTATCCTTTAATCGGGAATTACGGCGTGCCGGAGTTCTCTTTCGACGCGCAGGGACTGCCCGTCTTTATGGAGAGCGACCGTATTTACGCCTCGGCGATTATCGTCTCCGATTATAGCGAGGAGTATTCGCATTGGAACGCGAAAGAGAGTCTTGCCGAGTGGTTACGGCGCGAACACATTCCCGGAATAACGGGTATTGATACGCGCCGGCTGACAAAACTCCTGCGCGAACGCGGGGTGATGCTCGGGCAGATACTCTTCGACGATATGCCGGATATAACGCCCGCGCCCGAATACGAGGGGATTAACTTCGTCGCCCGCGTCTCTTGTAAAGAGCCGGTTACCTATCAGCCGACCGCGAAACCCGCCGGCGGACGGGCAAAGCGCGTCGTTCTGGCGGACTGCGGAGTGAAAGCGAACATCATCCGATGTCTGCTCCGGCGCGGCGTGGAGGTGGTTCGCGTTCCTTGGAACTTCAACTTTAACACGCTTGACTTTGACGCCTTGTTCCTTGCCAACGGTCCGGGCGACCCGGATATGTGTGCCGAGACCGTTCAAAACATCCGCTCATTTCTCGCCACGGAGCCGGTGCGTCCTTGCATGGGGATATGTATGGGCAACCAACTTCTCTCGAAAGCCGCGGGCGCGACGATATATAAGATGAAGTACGGACACCGCTCACATAACCAACCGGTACGCCTCGCCGGCACCGACACCTGTTTCGTTACTTCGCAGAACCACGGGTACGCCGTCGATACTTCTTCTTTAGGAGAGGATTGGGAGCCGCTTTTTGTCAATATGAACGACGGCTCGAACGAGGGCATACGCCATAAACACGACCCTTGGTTCTCCGCGCAATTTCATCCCGAAGCCTGCTCCGGTCCGACGGATACGGAGTTTCTGTTCGATAAGTTCGTTGATTTGATAGTGTAATACGAAATGCGAGATACAACAATAAATAAGGTATTACTGCTCGGCTCCGGAGCTTTGAAGATAGGTGAGGCGGGCGAGTTCGATTATTCAGGGTCGCAGGCGCTTAAAGCGTTAAGGGAAGAGGGGGTGCAAACGGTGCTCATCAACCCGAATATAGCTACGGTGCAGACCTCCGAGGGCGTGGCGGACAAGATTTATTTCCTGCCCGTGCAGCCGTTCTTTGTCGAGAAAGTGATTGACAAGGAGCGTCCTGACGGCATCCTGTTGTCATTCGGAGGGCAGACGGCACTTAACTGCGGAGTGGAGCTGTACACATCGGGCGTGTTGGAGAAGTACGGCGTGCGCGTATTGGGCACGCCCGTCCAAGCGATTATCGACACGGAAGACCGCGAGCTGTTTGTCGAGAAACTCCGCGAGATAGATGTGAAGACGATAAAGAGCGAGGCGTGTCAGACGATAGAGGAAGCGCGAAGCGCCGCCGCGGAACTTGGGTATCCGGTGATTATCCGCGCCGCTTACGCTCTTGGCGGATTAGGTTCGGGCTTTTGCGATAATGAGGAGGAGCTCAACCGTTTGGCGGAGAAGGCGTTCTCATTCTCGCCCCAAGTGCTTGTCGAAAAGAGTCTCAAGGGCTGGAAGGAGATAGAATACGAAGTCGTCCGCGATAGTTACGACAACTGTATAACGGTCTGCAACATGGAGAATTTCGACCCTCTCGGCATTCATACGGGGGAGTCAATCGTCATTGCCCCGTCGCAGACGCTTACTAATTCCGAGTATCATAAACTTCGCGCGCTGTCGATAAAGATTATACGCCATATCGGCATCATCGGCGAGTGCAACGTTCAATACGCATTTGACCCCGAGAGCGAGGATTACCGCGTGATAGAGGTGAATGCGCGTCTGAGCCGCTCGTCGGCTCTTGCATCCAAGGCGACGGGCTATCCGTTGGCGTTTGTTGCGGCGAAGTTAGGTATGGGTTATGGTCTGTTCGAGCTGAAGAACTCGGTTACGAAGACCACTACAGCGTTCTTCGAGCCGGCGTTGGATTATGTCGTATGCAAGATCCCGCGTTGGGATTTGTCGAAGTTCCGCGGTGTTGATCAGGAGCTCGGCTCGTCGATGAAGTCGGTCGGAGAAGTGATGGCGATAGGGCGCAACTTCGAAGAAGCCATACAGAAAGGCTTGCGTATGATAGGTCAGGGTATGCACGGCTTTGTTGAGAACAAGGAGCTGCATATCGACAACATCGACAAGGCGTTGCGTATGCCGACTGACAAGCGTATCTTCATCATTGCCAAAGCCATGCTCGACGGGTATACGATTGACCAAATACACGAGCTCACGAAGATTGACCGTTGGTTCCTTTATAAGCTCCGGCACATCATCGACATAGATCGTCGGCTGCGTAAGTGCGCCAGCGTCAACGTGCTTGACAGTGAATTGCTCCGTGAGGCGAAGGTTTACGGGTTCTCTGATTTCCAGATAGGGCGCGCCGTACATTTGGAGAAGGAGCTCGGGAGCATGCACAAGGCGTTGCTCGTTATCAGGTCGCTACGCAAGCAACACGGCATCCTGCCCGTTGTCAAACAGATAGACACGCTCGCCGCGGAGTATCCCGCACAAACCAATTACTTATATCTGACTTATTCCGGAGAGGAGAGCGACATCCGTTTTGAGGGCGACCGCCGGAGCGTAATAGTTTTAGGCTCGGGCGCGTACCGTATCGGCTCGTCGGTTGAATTTGACTGGTGCGGCGTGCAAGCATTACAAACAATACGGCGCGAGGGGTACCGCTCGGTGATGATAAATTACAACCCGGAGACCGTTTCGACGGATTATGATATGTGCGACCGCTTGTATTTCGACGAGTTGACATTCGAGCGCGTGATGGATATAATAGAGTTGGAGACGCCTCACGGCGTGATTATATCAACCGGCGGGCAGATACCGAACAACCTCGCCGTCAAGCTCGACGAGCAGCATGTACCTATCTTGGGCACTACAGCACGGGACATCGATAATGCGGAAGACAGGGCAAAGTTCTCCGCTATGTTGGGGGAGCACGGCATCAACCAACCGGAGTGGAGCGCACTGACAACTATGGAAGATATCGACGCGTTCGTAGAGCGCGTCGGGTTTCCGGTTCTTGTCCGACCGAGCTATGTGTTGTCCGGCGCGGCGATGAACGTATGCTCCAACTACGACGAATTGGAGCGTTTCCTCCAATTAGCGGCTAACGTCTCGGCAGAGCATCCCGTGGTTGTGAGCAAGTTTATAGAGCACGCCAAGGAGATTGAAATGGATGCCGTGGCGAAGAACGGAGAGGTGATTGCTTACGCCATTTCAGAGCATATAGAATTCGCGGGAGTGCATTCGGGCGATGCTACAATCCAGTTCCCCCCGCAGAAGTTGTACATCGAGACAATGCGCCGGATTAAGCGCGTGTCGCGCAAGATAGCGGCCGCACTGCATATCAACGGGCCGTTCAATATCCAGTTTATGGCGCGTGAAAACGATATAATGGTTATTGAATGCAATCTCCGCGCCTCGCGTTCGTTCCCCTTTGTAAGCAAGGTGTTGAAGCTCAATCTGATAGATTTGGCGACGCGCGTAATGCTTGGCTTGCCCGTAACGAAACCGGATAAAGACATCTTCGACCTTGATTATGTCGGCATCAAAGCGTCGCAATTCTCCTTTAACCGCTTGCAAAAGGCCGACCCCGTCCTCGGCGTGGATATGAGTTCGACGGGGGAAGTGGGGTGCATCGGCGAGGACTCATCAACGGCATTACTCAAGAGCATGCTCTCCGTGGGGCAACGTATCCCGAAGAAGAACATCCTCTTGTCAACCGGCAGTGCCAAGCAGAAAGCGGATATGCTCGACGCCGCGCGCCTGTTGCAACGTCATGGTTTTCATCTTTTCGCCACGGGCGGCACCTCCCGTTATCTTAAGGAGCAGGGTATCGACAACACGCTTGTTTATTGGCCTTCGGAGGAGGGCAAGCATCCCCAGGCGATAGATATGCTCCACCGGCACGAGATTGACATGGTGGTTAATATCCCGAAGGATCTGAGCTCGCATGAGTTGAGCAACGGGTATAAAATCCGACGTGCGGCGATTGATCTTAACGTGCCGTTGATTACCAATTCGCGGCTCGCGTCTGCGTTTATCTATGCGTTCTGCACGGTTAAACCCGACGATATCGATATCAAGGCCTGGGATGAATATTAATCCGAAATACGTCCGGAATGATTAGGAAAGACGTGTTGGCGGGGCATGCAGCTATGCTCTGCGCCAACGTGATGTGGGGTTTGATGTCGCCCATAGGCAAGGAAGCGCTCAACTCCCCCGACATTTCCGCGCTGACCTTGACGGGCTTGCGCATTATCGGCGCGGCGGTGTTGTTTTGGCTCGGCGGCTTTCTTCTGCCCTCAAATATTGCTCCGAAAGAGACGATTGAGAAGAAAGATTGGGGCGCGGTAATCGTTGCGGCGTTGCTTATTACATTCGCCAATCAGATGTGCGTTATTGTCGGAATGAGTATGACCTCGCCTATTGACGCGACGATGATGTGCTCCACCACTCCGTTCTTCACCCTTATACTCGCTTGGTTGCTCTGGAAAGTGAGGCATCCTTGGGCGAAGATAGCGGG
>JAJPZE010000137.1 GCA_021204565.1 Prevotella sp.
GTATATTGCTGGGGATGATATGGATATTCCTTGCGTTAACCGATTATTTTCTCGGCGGGGTATACAACGAATACGGGGAAGTTGTCCGCTCGTTGGATGCCGATACGGTAAATTATTATTTTCTTGAGGCGTTGCCTTGGGTCGTCGGGGGCGTGGCGATATGGTTCTGCATTGCCTATTTCACCAATGCGTCGATGGTGAAAGCGTCGGTCAATGCGCATAGTTTGGAGCGCAGAGACAACCCGCGGGTATACAATATTGTAGAGAATTTGTGTATGTCTTGCGGGATGGATATGCCAAGAATTAATATTGTCGACGACCCGCAGCTTAATGCGTTCGCTTCGGGAATAAACCGGTCGAGCTATACCGTTACGGTTACGACGGGCTTGCTCCTTCTGCTCGACGACGACGAGCTCGCCGGGGTGATAGGGCACGAGCTGACGCATATACGCAACAAAGACACGCGCCTGCTGATTACGAGCATTATCTTTGTCGGGATTATATCCGCCATTATGAGTCTCGTGGTGAGGACGATGTATTACACGTTCCTTTTTGGCGGGGCGGGACGGAGCAGGGGCAGCGACCGCAAGAACGGCGGCGCGGGCGTCGTTGTAGTGTTTTTCATCGGCATTATTTGTTGCATTATAGCGTATATCTTCACGCTGATAACGCGCTTCGCCATATCGCGCAGACGTGAATATATGGCGGATGCAGGCGGTTCGGAGCTGTGCGGCAACCCTCTCGCGCTCGCGTCCGCGCTTCGCAAAATATCGCGCAATCCCGGTCTCGGCAACGTGAAGCGTGCGGACGTGGCGCAACTCTTCATTATGCGTCCCGACGTTACGAGCTCCGGCATAATGGGGTTTATGGATTCGCTCTTCTCCACTCATCCCGACCCGGAGAAGCGCATACGTATCCTCGAACAATTCTGACTGTCGGTCCGTGCGACCTTACATCCGCCCGGACTTTAGGAGCCGGTCGGGCAGCGTCCGTTGTCTATGATTAGAATTTCCGGCGGAGCATGGCTTCGATGTCCGGACAAGGTGTTGTGTCGGCGAGTAGATGGTTTCGGATTAGAATTTCCAGCGGAGCATAGCCTCGATGTCCGATTGTGTCGACGAATAGATTGTCTGGTATCCGGAGCTGATTGTATCGCGGTCGAAGTAGTGGGTCAGTTCTCCTTTTACGGTCAGCGACAACGTCTTGCACAGCAGTGCTTCAGCCGTACAATACGCTCGTATGCCTTTGCCGTAAAACGCCATTGAGGCGAATGTATAGGGGAGCGATTGTTCGTAGATGTACACGCGCGAGTTGTAGTCTTTTGTGTTGAAATACCCTGCGCCGAGCGACAGCGTGATGTATTTCGCGGTGTATCGTGCCGTTTGCGAAATCATTACCCCGGCGCTCGCCGCTTTGTATTTGCAATATGAGGCGTCGATTTGGCTTCGTAGCGAAAGCCGGTCGAGGGTTAGCATATACGCCAAACGCAACCGTTGCTCGTCCTTATACGTCAGTACGCCTTCGGTATCGCCGTTCTTTTGCCGCAGTTTAAGCCGGTATCGCAGGGAGAGTGAAGAGTTGGGGGAGAGCTTGTACGTTGCTTGGACAAGGTTGTCGAACGAATGGCTTGAGCCGAGCGCCTGATATTTGGGCCAGGCGAAATACGCGAAATCGGTATATGCGGAAAGGGAGAAACGTGTATTGGGGATCCATGTAGCGCCTGCGTACAAGCCGCTTTCGTCCTGGTTGCGCCCGCCTTCGGAGAAGCTTTTGCCGGTTGTTGTATAAAAGCGAACGGGGTAATAACGATAGAGGGCATAGAGCGTGAGGCGGCTATTGGTGCGCCACGAGAGAGTGTTTACCGTCGCCACTCTGCCGCAATCGCCGGTCGCCGTCTCGCCTTCAATGCGGAGAATGTTGCCCCATCGGTAACCGTAATTGACGCTAATGTTCCAAAAGTTCTGCCCCGAGGGGTAATAATAACGATACAGTTGCGCGTTGCTCGAGCCGGTTTTGTACGGGTTAAGCGGGAGATTATAACGGTTGTATACTCCTGTCAATCCGACGTTAAAGCGGCGTATATTCGTTCGGAGATATATGCCGGCGGTTGTTTGCGAGGCGTTGTGCCGGCGTTCGAGTTCGCTGTCCGTGCGATGATATCCCGACGTAAGTATCGTCCGAATGGATGCGGAGTCGGCAAGCGTGGCGTCTATCTTGCGGTATGAGGCGAAGAGGGTTATGTCAGCGTGGCGCGACAGGGCGAGCGTTGCCGCCGCTCCCTGCAAATAATTCGCTTCGGAACGTGAGCTGTGAGGCCGTATGACGTTTGTTGTCGTCTGCACCGAAGACAGACCGAACGTCTTGCCGAACGAGAGATTATTGTTCATTACGAGTCCCAAGCCGGTCTTTATCCTGTATCTTCCGGCGACAAAATTGCTGATTATGCCCATATGCCGGAGCTGTATATAAGCCGAATAATAGTCGTAACCGGCTTTGTTCTTGTTTGCGAAAAACGGTTCGCCGGCATCCTGCGAAGCGACGAAACCGACCTTTATCCGGTTCGTGATGTTATATCGGAAACGCAACCAATGTTTGTATTTGTATCCGCGATACCCGCTCCGGTCGCCTTTGCGCGTATATAAAGGAAGCTTTCCGTATGCGGTCAGCTCGCCGCGGTTCTCCGTTGTACGGTAGAGCGCCTTATTCTTTTTCGCGGCGTCTTCGTATCGTAGCGTATCGAGAAAGGTTTCTTCGCGCGGGGGCATAGAGCCGATATAAGTGAGGCACGACAAGAGGTTGCGGCGCATGTCGTCTAAGTAAGGAATCATCATCAGTTCGCCTTTCGACAACAACGGTCCGTAGCGATGGACATAATCGAGCACGGCTTCAACTTGGTTGTTACTCAGGAAGAGGAGGTCTTCGAGGTCGGCTCGTGTTACGGCATTGATATTAAGCGGCTCGGCGGCGACGGCGCTCAACATTTCCGACAGCTCTTGCGCGGCGTCTTCATCCGTTTCGTCTTGCATATCGTCGACGAGTTGTTCGTAATAATATTGCCAGTCGTTTTGTTGCGCGATACATAACGCAAGGGGCGACAAGAGCAAGGATATAATCAACGCAAGACGAGGCATACGGCAAAGGTACAGAATCCTTTTCGTAAAGCGCCGGAGAAGAAGATGTTTCTTCTCCTCGAGCGTCTTCTTCCGCTCCTTTCAGCTTCGCTCTTTCGGCATATTCTTTGTAATTTTAGCTTGGCAAAAGCTGTATAGTTATGTTAAATGTACACCGGCAACGCATAAAATCACCGTTATAGGGCAAAGATTTATCGGCGTGTATGGAGAAGGATGCGGAGTTGCACCTTACATTTGCAGACGAATTAACGATACCAATGGAGAACACACTTTTTCTTTGTTGATGTTTGTTGTAAGTTCAATGCAGATGTTTACCGCTTTTTATGCGGTTCGTCTCCGATATATAAACGATTCACACAGAGACCAAACTATGCTCGGAGGCTGAACGACATCACATTACGACAACACGACGGGACGGCGCAGGAGCGTGATGCTTCTGCGCTTGTCATTCATGCCGTATATGTGCCGGACGTCGTAAGAAATTGTTCTTTTGATTGTGTTGATGTTTCGGAATTATTGTATTTTTGCGAGCGTAATATATAAACCTAAACACATTCAAAACTATGAGAATTGGTATTCCGAAAGAAATCAAGAACAACGAGAACCGGGTCGGGATGACGCCGGCGGGAGTTGGCGAACTTGTAAAACACGGACACGAACTCTACGTGCAGCATAATGCGGGCGTGGGGAGCGGCTTCTCCGACGATAGCTACGTCAAAGCAGGGGCAACCATATTGCCCGCTATCGAAGACGTGTATCAGACGGCGGAGATGATAATCAAGGTGAAGGAGCCTATCGCCGAGGAGTATCCCTTAGTGAGGAAAGGGCAGTTGCTCTTCACTTATTTTCATTTCGCAAGTTGTCCGGAGCTGACAAAGGCAATGCTTGACAGCGGAGCGATTTGTTTGGCATACGAGACCGTACAGTTGCCCGACCGTTCGTTGCCGTTACTTGCACCGATGAGCGAGGTTGCCGGACGTATGGCATCCATCAACGGCGCGTTTTATCTCCAGAAGACAAAAGGCGGCAAGGGGAAACTGATGGGCGGCGTGCCGGGCGTGAAGCCGGCGAAGGTGCTTGTATTAGGCGGAGGGATAGTCGGTCAAGCGGCGGCGCGCACCGCAGCGGGTATGGGCGCTAACGTCGTTGTCGCGGATATATCGTTGCCGTTGCTCAGGGAGCTTGACGCTACAATGCCCGCTAATGTGGGCACCATTTACTCCTCCGAGCATAACATTACGGCGGAGTTGCCCGACACGGATATCGTTATCGGCTCCGTCCTTATACCGGGAGACAAAGCGCCGCACCTCATCACGCGGCAGATGTTGAAGCTGATGCAAGAGGGTACGGTACTCGTTGATGTCGCTATCGACCAGGGCGGATGTTTCGAAACATCGCACGCCACAACTCATAGCGAGCCGACTTACACCGTTGACGGTATACTTCATTATGCGGTAGCGAACATACCCGGTGCCGTGCCTAACACATCCACTCTTGCGTTGACCAACGCCACTTTGCGCTATGCCATACAGTTGGCTGACAAGGGCTGGGAACAGGCATGCAAGGACAACGGCGCACTGGCTAATGGGCTGAATATCGTAGAGGGCAAAGTAACGTGCAAGGCAGTCGCAGACGTATACGGGCTGACATACGAACCGGTTTGTTGAGGTTTCTTCCTCTGGCCGGCAACGACTAATCCGACATTATGTGAGCGCCTGCGGCTTACAGTAAGATGATTAGCGCGCGACAGCGTCAGTATTCAATGTACGGTTCGAGCCGGCGGCGTTCCTCTTCGCCGAAACCGGGCAAGAGGGCAAGTTGTTCGAGAGAAGAAATCGCGCCTTTGAGCCGCCGGTAATCGCTTATTTCCCTCGCGCGGTTGTATCCGATATAAGGATGTCGTTGTAGCGTAGCGAAGTCCGCTTTGTTGATATTTATCTTTGTGATTCCCCCGTCCGGAATGGAGAAATACTGATAGCTCCCGGCGGGCAGACCGCGAATATCTTTCAGTTGGTCGAGACTGACGTATCCTCCGTATCGTTCGCGTAGCTCCACTATCTTCCGAGCGTAATACGACCCTATTCCGGGGACACGTTTGAGAAGGTTGGTGTCCGCATCGTTGAGCATTACTCGTTCGTTCGGGCGGAGCTTTATAGGGTAAACGACGGTGTCGCGCGGGGTTCCAAACCGGTCGTAGTCCCGTGTCGGGACGAGCTCCGCCGCGGGTCTGAAGTCGTCGGCGATACGGATGTAGGGCAACAGTTCCTTATATTGTCTTTTGGTCAGCCCGGGCACGCGTGCGAAACTTTCAGGAGTCGTAAACGCTCCGCCTCGCAGTCTGTATTTGAGAATGCTCTTGACGAGGAAATCGTTTAGCCCCAAGTCGTGGAGTTGCTTCTCTGTGGCGGTATTGGGGTCAAAGGGTTGCAGGTGTGGTTTTCGTGGGATCAATGTATCGATATTATTCTTGCCGGGCGCCGCTTCACCACCGGCGGACAACGTATCCGAGGCGCTGATTGGTCCTATATCCGCCTTGCTCACAAACCACAATATTCCCGCTATAACGGCGATAATCGTCAGGAGGGCGCATATGAGTTTATAGTCCGCTTTCATTGGCGTCGAAAGGTTATCAGATTACTCCGAGCTGGTTAAGGAAAATAAGTATAATCGCTACGGGGACGACATACCTTACGAGGGGTAGATAGAAACGGAAGAAACGTTTCGACGTGGCGCCGTTGTTGGTTATCTGTCCTCTAAGCAACTGTTTGTCGGCAATCCACCCGGCGTATATTGCCGTGAGCATTCCTCCGACGGGCAACATCACCTTTGCCGTAACGTAATCGAAGAGATCGAAGAGCGTCAGCCCGCAAACGGTATACTTGCTCCATATCCCCATGGAGAGGCTGCACGCTGCTCCGACGAGGATGCAGAACGCTGTCGCCATAACCGACGAATATCTCCGGCGGATATGAAACTCCTCTTTCAGATAGATGGTGGGCACTTCGAGCAGCCCCATTGCGGAGGTGAGCGTAGCGATAAAGAGAAGAAGATAAAACATTAAAGCGAAGATATACCCCGCGATGATGTTGGCGGCGAAGAGCTGCCGGAAGACGTTCGGGAGGGTGATAAAGACGAGCGACGGTCCGGCGTCGGGTTGTATGCCGACGGAGAATGCCGTGGAGAAGATTATAACACCGGCGAGGACGGCGACGACCGTGTCTATTATTACGGAGTTGACGGCGCTCTTGACCAAATGGGTATCGCCCCGGAAGTACGACGCGTAAGTGGCTATGCAGCCCATGCACAGCGACAGGGAGTAGAAGCATTGACCCATAGCGGAGAACAACGTGTTAGGAGTAACCTTGCCGAAGTCGGGGCGGAAAAGGAATGCGATGCCTGTGCCGGCTCCCGGCATCATACAACACATCACCGCCAACACCACCACGAAGACGAACAGCACGGGCATCATAATCTTCGAGGCGCGTTCTATACCTTTCTCCACTCCGGCAAGGATGACGGCGAGGTTGATTATCATAAACGCCGCCATACACGCTATCGGCTTCACCGGATTGGAGACGAACGCGTTAAAATCGGCGGTGAACGTCTCCGTTGATTTGCCTGCGAAGCCGTTTGCGCCGGCACGGAGAAGATATTCGAGCGCCCAACCGGCAACTACCCCGTAGTAACAAAGTATGAGCGTCCCGGCGAGCACGCCGAGGAAACCGACCGCCTTCCATGCCTTTCCGCCACCCATCGCGCCGTATGCTCGGGCTGTGTTGCTCTGCGCGTTCCGCCCTATGGCGAACTCGCTGATCATCAGCGGCAGACCGAAGCATACGATACAGGCGACGTATACCAACAGCCATACGGCGCCGCCGTTACGCCCCAATTCATACGGAAACCGCCATATATTCCCCAGCCCTACCGCCGAGCCGGCAACAACCAATATGCCCGCTATCTGTCCTCCGAACGTACCTCTCTTCTGCTCCATAGCTTTACAACCATCCTAATTCATTTATAAATATCAACGCGATGCCGACGGGCGCGACGTACCTTATTATTATATGGTATACGGGATATAACGGCTGGCGGAGTGCGCCCCCGTTGGTTATCTCGTCCCGCAATATTTTACGGTCGACAACCCACCCGGCGAACAGGCAAGAGACAAGCGAACATACGGGCATAATCAGCTTCGCCACGGCGAAATCGAACATCTCGAATATGCTCAAACCGAACGGCTTGATATCCTGCCAAGCGCCGAACGAGAGCGAACACGTCGCGACGAGTGCTGTGCAAACCAATGCAATACCAAAACATGCAACCGGACGCGGTATCTTGTATTTCCTTATAAATATCGACGCAGAGGTCTCCAACATCGATATCATCGATGTTAAAGCCGCCAGAACAAGCAGGAAATAGAACAGCAAGGAGAACATATAAGAGAGTAAAGGCGAGAATGAGAATACGTGGCGGAACACGTTCGGCAACGTGATAAACACCAATCCCGGTCCGGCAGCAGGTTGCAAGCCCTCGACGCTGAACACCGCAGGGAAAATCATCAGCCCGGCTAACAACGCTACAAGGGTATCTATTCCCGCGACCGAAAGGGATTCCCGAACGAGATTTCCGTCCTTGCGGAAATAACATCCATACGTGCAGATACAATATACGCCGAGGGATAAGGAGAAGAACGCCTGCCCCA
>JAJPZE010000170.1 GCA_021204565.1 Prevotella sp.
GCCCGTTCTTCAGTTTTAATTTTCTGACTCTATCGGTGAGTTCGCCGTCCGTATAAAGGTCGGTTACTTCCGCGCCGTACTTGTCATAGTATACGTGCCAGTGGAGCTGCCCATTCGCATCGTAAAACTTTGACTCTACCGGATTCTCGGCAGAGTCAAAGCTCCGTATATTTTCAACCTTGCCGGTTCTCTTATCGTAACGAGTAAGCGTAAAACCGTTTTCCCCGTCCTCTTGTACCTGCATAAAGAGACCGTTGTCGGCAACCACTTTCCCCTTAACTGTTGCCCAGCCTTCGCGTCTGAAAGCGTCGGGCGTGTACACCTGCACTTCGTTCTTCTCCAACTTCCCGTTCTCGTCCCACTCTCGGACTATGCGCCGCTTGCCGCCGTCGGTGTAAAGCAACTCCTCACTAACGCGCCCGTCTCTATATACACGGGTGAATCCGTCGCGTATGCCGTCCTTGTAGTTCTCTTCCTCAAAGAGAGTGCCGTCAGACAAAAAAATCCGCGATGTGCCGTCACGTTTCCCCTCGTTGTTGTATCTCGTTTCGAGGCGAATATTGCCGTTTTCGTGATATGTCCGCCACGTCCCGGTCTTCTGACCGCGTTCGTTGTAATACTCCTCTATATACTTGTTGCCGTTCTCATCGTAAGTGACTGACGAACGAAGCACGCCGTCCTTAAATTCGTTACGGGTAATGTACCTTTCCCTTACCTTGCCCGTCTTTACGTCTTTAATCCCCCCGACAACCGTGTATATGCCGTTCTTCTTCCCGCTCTTGTGTTCGGCGTACTCCTTTTCTTTCGCCGCTTCGTACTCCTCGCGCGTCTTGTACTTCGCCCGCTCTTCTTTCGCCGCTTGTACAATCGCCGCGCCGTCCTCTTGCGTTGTCCCCTCCGGCGCATTTTGCGGCGTATTATCCGTATTTGTGTTTGTTGTATCGGGATTTGTGTTTACATTTGCACCCGATGCATCAGACTCCTGAGCAGGCGGATATTGATGGGAATCGGACCTATTGAGAAGTGACGCTTGTTCGGGAGTTATTTTTTCACCCCTATACACTTCCTTTTCCAACTTACTCACTTTATCACGACTGAATACGGTGGCAATAGAATTGACCTCCATATCCCTGCCTGTCGATTTTACCTTTGCCCCGACAACGATATAACCATCGTTTAGCTTAATCGTCGTGTAAAGTTTATATCCTTTAATCTTGTCGGCTTTCTTGTCGGCAAGAGAATCGTAATATTTCGTGATGGCAAACGGATGCTGCAATGCCTCCGGCAACTGTTCCCATGCTTCTATCGGTATGTTGTGGTCGCTGTCTTTACCCCAATGGCGGGATATAACACCATAGCGAACGGTGAATTTATCGCCGGTCAAGCCTAATGCTTTCATAAGGCCGGGTGTCTCCGCCACGTCGAAATACTTCATCCCGAACAGCTTCGCTGCCGCCGCTTTGCCCTTTTCGTACAGCGTCCTGACGGCATCGAGCAACGATGGCTTACCCCCGTCCTCTTGCGCGGGTTGTTCCACCGACTGTTCGGGCGCGAGTGTGTTCTGCCCGGTTGTGCCTACTTCTTGGTTCTCACCATTTCCACCAGCTCCTGCTGTATCGACGGTCTCCCCGTCTCCCATCTCCTTTCGTTCTCGTTCTCGTCCCGGATCCGAACTATGCGCCTCTTGCCGTCGTCGGTGTAAAACACTTTCTCCCTCAGCCGCCCGTCGTGCCATACGCGGGTGTACCCGTCGTGCCTGCTGTCCTTGAAGTTCTTTTCTTCAAAGAGAGTGCCGTCCATATTGAATATCAGCGATGGATCGTCGAAGTGTCCCTCGTCGTTGTATCTCGTTTCGGTGTGAAGCTTGTCGTTGGGTGTTTGGGCGTGGATAAAGGTTACAGCGGTTAGGTGCGTTCACGGTTAGTCAAGCGCCTGTTCCCCGATGTGCTACATGACGCGGAGACTGTCTCCTTGCAGAGGTCGCCCGCCGCCGGTGCCGCATCCCTCTGATACGTTGGTCAACGGCAGACGCATTAACGGAGGAAGATATGTTTCAGGATATTGAGAATAAACTGAATCATACAATAAATTAAGGTTCTCGCGGGGCTTGTCGAATATCTCATAATCCAATATTTACGGCAGGACGCCGGCGTAAAATGGTGACGGGCGAAAGAGACTAAAGCTTCGTCGTCCACGGCAAGCTCTTTTTCAGGCAAAAACTCCATCGGGGCGAGATATTTGCTCGAGATGAAACACTCTTCGGCACCGGGTCCGAACATAACCGCAAAATAACACAACGTTTTGCAGTGGTCTTAATTCGCGATTAAAGCGAAAATCCCGAGAAAAGTACTGTCGGCGTTTGAATCGGCCGGAATCGAACCGGCACCACCCTGATTACGAATCAGATGCTCTACCAATTAAAGCTGCGAAGTAACCGGCGGCGTGACTACGGGATTTGTATCTTAAAAGCGGACAAAGTATAGCGGAAAACGGAAGAGGCGTGCGGCAGAAACCGCGTTTTGAGCCTAATCTTCTTCCAGTTAGTATGCAAAACGCACCTATACCTGAATTTTCGGTGAAGTAACCGTTGTCCTGACTATTGTCCGCCCGTGTTGTGCAATTATTTCAAAGAGCCAAAGGTCAGATTATAATTTTGCGTACCCGGTCAATGTGAGCTTCGGGTTTGAACTCGAGGCGGGCGACATCATCGAGCATCGAATAACCATAACCGAAGTAATAGTTGACTTTGCCGTCGTTCTTCAGCGGCACGGAGCCATAGGCGGCGAGGTCGACGCAGTAAACGTACGGACTGCAGACCTGCTGAATATACTTCTTGTACGAAGACCTTGTGCAACCGCGGTTCGCCTCGTCGTCCGAAAGCAGAAATATTCTGTCGTACTTGGCCTTTTCGCCGGTTATCAAGTCGAACGCCGAGCTGATGTTCGTTCCGCCGAGATTATCTTTCTTTATCTCCGCGGCAATCGTTCCCAAACTATCGTTCGGATTGTAGGGCAATCTTCGCGCGTTGGTGCCGAAGACGATTATATCGGCGTTTGCGCCTTTGGCGAGCATTGCGGCGAGGATGGCTGCTTTGTCAATGCAAGAGGATTTCAATCTATTGCCGTCAGGAGAAGCCGCATTCCATGTCATACTGCCGGAGCAGTCGACGATTACGAGGGTTCTGCCCGTGAGCAGAGTTCGGAGGTTCGGCAGGGCGGCAATCATTCCTTTTTCGAGAGCGTCAAGAACCTGTCTGCCGATCGCAGTCTTGCCCTTGTCGGACTCCTGCACGGCGGTCATGGCGAACTCTAACTGATAGGGCATCACCTTGCCGCCCCGTATCTTTTCCCCGTCCTGCACGAGGGCGCAGACGAGGTCGATGACGCTTTGGCTGTCGCCGTTGAGGATATTCCTTAGATTGCGAACTGCGGCGAGGATGCCGAGCTTGCCCTCTTTAAGCAAGTTCTCCCAATTATCGTTCTTGGCTTGGGCGAGTACTTCCTTTGCTTTCTCTTGCGATAGCTTTCCGGTTTTGACCGCTTCGGCGACAATCTGTCCCGCCTCCGAATTGGCTCTCTCCCAAGTGTCTGCGGGAATAGTCTGCCCTTTCATCAGAGCGTCGATGACGTTTACTTCCTTACCGTCGAGGGTGACGGTCGCCTTTGACTTGCTAACATCAGGATGGACAAGGTTGGTAATGTCGATAACGGTCTTGCTGTATTTTGCGAGTTCGTATGCACCTGCCGAAAGGAGCGCCGAGACAAAGCCTTTCTTCATTGCGTTGGTCAACGGCGACTTATTCAGCGCGCTGAAAGCGTCCTTAATTTCGGACATGTCGTCGAGCCGGTAGATACAGCCTCCGCCGGTCTTGGTCTTCTTGTCGAACGGTCCATAGAAGCGTCTGCCCCAGTCGGTTCCGGCGGCGAACGGGGCGAGAAGAACCGCCGCCAGATGGTTGACGCTCCGCATTCCCTCGCCAAGACAGCGCGACCAAACAATGGCTTGCGCCACGAAATAAGCGTCCTTTTGCCCGAGTTTCCAGACAAGGGCCTTCAGCTCGGTCATCGTTTCGCTTTCGCTACGATAGTACTGCGGCTCGAGCTTGACGGTGTTTAACATGGCGAGGAGTCGCAGTTCGTCCTCTACCGCGTAGGCATTGAATCCCTGACGGTTCGTACCGTCGTAGTCGGGGATGTTCTGCGTTTCAGCGACGGTTCCGGCGGTGGGGATTAGTCCCAGCGTCTTCTTAAGCTGCTCGTTGCGTGATTTCATCTGTGCCATTGTCTTGAGTGTTAACTATCGAGTTAAACAAATTGTTTGAATAAGATCCGGACGAAGTCCGTAAAGGGGTCTTTTCGGTTTACAATACCGTGGGAATAACCGTTTCCCGATTTTATTAGGTGGTGAAGTAACCCTTCGCGTGAGTACCGGATTTTTTCTTCTGATGTTATTTGACGCGGCAAAGGTATATAACCACTACGCAACCTATTGTCGTAGTTCGAGATATTTTCTCCTTTGCCGAAATTTTAACGTTTTCTTTTACACTATTGACTTTGTCGAATGTCGGCTGCACTCGGCAAACAGAATGCAAGCATTCTTTTGCGCTCGTTTGCACGACCTTTCATAAAATTCGGAGCTGTTTACTCGTCGCTTCAATCGCCTTTGACCACAGCAAGCGGGACGAGCTCCACTATCGGGCGAATGAGGTCTTTCTCGTTTTCCATCACCTCGTCTATGTCCTTATATGCGCCCGGAGCCTCGTCCAGACCGCCTTTCCGCAGACCGTGGATAATGCCTTTAAGGTCCATCTTTCGACATTCTTCCTCTAACGACAGCGTGCGCATCGCCTCCTTTCTGCTCAGGCGGCGCCCTGCACCATGGCTGCAACTCATAAAGCTCTCCGGGTTGCCCAAGCCCTCTACGATATACGACTTCGTACCCATCGAGCCGGGTATGATGCCCGTTTCTCCCGCTTTCGCGCTTGTTGCGCCCTTGCGATGAACGATTACGCTCTGCCCGAAATGCTTCTCCCAAGCGGCGTAGTTATGCGCGATATTTATCATTTCATCAAACTCCACGTCGGGACGGACATCGGCAAAGCCACGCTTTATATTCTCCATCATCATCCGTCTGTTGGCATACGCGAAACGCACGCAATAATTCATTTCGTTGAAGTAATCCTTCGCTTCCGGCGTTTCAATCGGCAGGAATGCCAAGTTCGGCAATATATCGGAATACCACTTGCCGCACCAGAACTCGGCACGGTTGTTATAATAATGTGCAACGCTCAAACCGATATGCCGGCTCCCGGAATGCAGCATCAACCAAACGTCATCATTGGATGTATCCCGCTGTATTTCTATAAAATGGTTGCCCCCGCCAAGCGTGCCGATTTCGTGTTGCAACTGCGTCTTTCTGACCCGAAGATAAGGCAACTTGGACCAATCGCCCTCCGGCAGAAAGCTCTCGTCCACTGCGGAGGACTGATGGTTGAAGCCCAAAGGGATAGTCTCTCTTATATGCGATATCACCTTTATCAGGTTCTCGCGCGACAGCTCCGACGCTTTCAAATTCGTCTTCATCGCACACATGCCGCAACCGATATCCACGCCTACGGCATTGGGTACAACCACTCCTTTCGTTGCCAACACGCCGCCAATAGGCATCCCTTTGCCCGTATGAGCGTCGGGCATAACGGCAACATGCCGGTACACATACGGCAACGACGCAAGAGCAACAATCTGCTCCATACACGAGGTCTCCACCTCTTCAACCCATAACTTCGCGGGGACGTGCGTCCCCATAACCACTTTGCGTATCATATCTATAAAGTGTTTAATCCACCCGCAAAAGTAATAACCGGGTGCGCCACCTATTGGCGTAAATGAAATTATTTGTAATTTTGCGGCAAATTAAATCTATCATACGCCGTTTATATGCCCGCTAACAGAAACATCTTAATGCGTATCCGAACCATCGACGCGTGTCTGCGCAACCGGCGCAAACATTGGACAATAGAGGACCTCAGACAGGCTTGCGAGGATGCTCTGTACGATTACGAAGGGATACCGAATATCAGTCTGCGCACCGTACAGCGGGATATAGAGCTAATGCGGGGCGACAAGCTCGGATACTTCGCCCCTATCGTCGTGCGCGATAGGAAATATTACGAGTACTCCGACCCTGAATACAGCATTGCCGGTTTGCCGTTATCCGAATACGACCTTAACGAGCTGAGCAGCGCAATAGATATCATTAAGCATTATCAAGGCTTTAACAAGATACGCGGGCAAGAAGATATACTGACGCGTATGCAAGACCAAGTGCAGATGCAACGCACCAAACGGCAAATAGTCTTCATCGAAACCAACCGCCAACTCAAAGGACTGCACTTCCTTAGTACGCTCTACGAACATATCAAGCGATATGAAGCTATCACCGTCCGTTATCATTCGTTCCGTTCGGCAAGGGAAACGGTATTCCGTCTGTCGCCGTATCTGCTGTGCGAATATAATAACCGCTGGTTCCTTGTGGCGTATAATAACAATAGTAATAAATCGCATAACGTCATCACTCTTGCCCTCGACCGCATGCTGGCGGTGGAGAAGAGCGATGATGAATACATCGACAACACATTCTTCAACCCGGATGAATATCTCGGAGCAATGATTGGCATAACCCGCAACCTGCATTCGAAACCGGTACACGTGGTGCTCCGCTTCGATGCCGAACAAGCTCCATACGTACTTACAAAGCCGATGCACCAAAGCCAACTGCTAATGGAAAAGAAACCCGACGGAGGCATCGTCGTATCGCTCGACGTGATATACAACATGGAATTGGAGGGCAAAATACTCGCATTCGGCAGCCACGTAGAGGTACTCGCCCCGCGTCTCCTCCGGCATCGCATCGCCGGACAGATACTCACCGCCGCCACACATTATCGGGCGCGAGAGGGTGATTCGAACGTCTCCCGGTGATTATATCGCAGAGTAAGCGGTTCAGTTTGCTCTCCTTGTCAGGATATATCTTGACGCCGGAAGCGGACGTGCTCATTATTTGCATTACCCGCTCCTCCAATTCCGCACCATAGCAGCGCAATACGTCGGATACTATCTCCTTATTATGTTCTTTCCCGCTTCGTTTCAATCTGACGATATTGTCAAGCTCCTCTCTTACTTCCGTTTCCTTTACCTCGGCACAGACTAATTCGGCGAAAGGGACGGGCGGGGGTGTGCCGTTCTCCTCTATCCAAACGCAGGCGAGTAACGAGCGGACGAAATAAAGATAACGTTTCAGCTCCACGCCGCGCCTTTCAAGATACTTGCTCTTGTGGTTCGTCGCTATGTGATAATAATGATAAAGCGCGCGCGTCTTGTTGAAATATACGGGCAATAAAGCAAGCAACGCGGGGCGCAACACATTATCGTCCGCGTATATTATCGGGGAGTTTATCCACTCTATCATTGTCAGATTAGTCCTGCCGAACAAGCCGAGTGCCTTGCGTATGTCCCAGCCCGAAGCGTCGAAGCCGTCGGCATCAAGACGCTCTATCGTATCTCTGCCCGGCGTTATCGTGAGATACCAATCAAGAGGGTGCACATAGATAAACCTCACATCATAATCCGAATCGGGCGAGCTGAAGCCCCATGCCCGACTGCCGCTTTCTGCCGCGAACAATATCCTCACGTTGTTCGCCGTCTCTATCTCCCCGAGCCGGCGGCGTATCGTTTCATCATTGACTATCGTCGAGCTCCGGCTGCACTCGGCATCGAGCGAGCTCGTGCTCTCGT
>JAJPZE010000118.1 GCA_021204565.1 Prevotella sp.
CCGCTGTTGCTCATACCTATCGACGACTACGACGCGCCTCGCGCGCGCGAACAATATAAATACGTATATCCCGACGCGGAAAGGATGCTGTTGCGCTCCGCCGTGTTGCCTTCGCCGAAGACGATTGCTCTGTTCGCTATGAGCAAGGACTTGAATGTTGTCCTCTCCGACCACTTCGAAGAGCCGGTCATCGAGCCGCTCCAAGCCCGCCTTTGGGACTATTTCTTACGCCGCGACGAGAGCATCAACAACAAGAAAATGTACGTTTACTTTCACGAGGGGCAAGTGGATATCAGCTCGTTTGCCCGCCGGCGTTTCGCTTTCGCCAACACTTTCAACGCTGACACCACCGACGACGCCGTTTATTTCATACTCGGCGCATGGAAGCAAATCAATGCCGACGCTCAGAACGACCTGCTCTTCGTCGCCGGCCGGCCTGCGGAGAAGAAAGCGTTGATCGACCGTCTGGGGCAATACGTGCGGCGTGTCCGCTATATCGAAGCGGCGAAAGAGTTTGCCGGCGCCCCGGTTACGAAGGCGGAGAATATGCCCTTCGACATGATGATGTACTTTGTTTAGCCGAACCGTATGCGGGTCATTACGGGCAAATATAAGGGGCGGCGTTTCGATGTCCCCCGTACGTTTAAGGCGCGTCCGACAACCGATTTCGCTAAGGAGAACCTCTTCAACGTGCTCGGCGGATATATTGATTTAGATGGTGCGGCGTGCCTTGATCTGTTCGCCGGGACGGGGAGCATAACGCTCGAAATGTTGTCGCGCGGCGCAGCGGAGGCGACAATTGTGGAGGCGGATCGTGAGCACGCGGCGTTCATCCGCGCCTGTCTTGCTAAGCTCGGCGAGTGCTCTTGCCGTCTCGTTTGCGGCGATGTGTTCCGCTTCATCCGTGCTTGCAAGGAGCAATACGACCTTATCTTCGCCGACCCGCCTTACCGCCTGCCGGGCATAGACACGCTTCCCGACCTCGTTCTCTTCGGCGGACTGCTTGCCAAAGACGGGGTTTTCGTCTTGGAGCACGGCAAAGAGAACACTTTCGAACAGCATTCACGCTTCGCCGAACATCGCCGCTACGGCAGCGTGAACTTCAGTATTTTCCGCTAAAAACAAGCTTTTGCCCGGCTCGCGCGCACCCGTCGCCGGCGCGTATTTATCCGGGTGCGGGTCAGATTACATTCTGCGCAAGCATACGCGCTAATTGGTTTCGCATGCCGTGCAGACTGATGTACTCCGCCTTCATTTCCCGTTTCTCGTCGTCCGAAACGCCGGGGGCGGTCATACGTCCGGTAAGGTCCCGGAGTTTCTTTTCGACGTAATCCATCCGGAAGTCAAGCAATAAATGCCCGGCTTTCTTTCGCAGACGCTCCGCCCCGCCGCCGGTAACGCCGTTTGTCTTCTCCGTTCCCCCGTCCCGGTTGCCGTCGTCCTCCGCCATACGATCGTATTTATCGACCAAGAGGTTCATAGCTGTGCGGGCGATGGTGATGTCGTCGTGGTTGGCAAGATATTGCCCGGCGGCGAAGCCCGGCTCGCCTGCATGGCTTGCCGTTTCCTCTAATATCGACTGATAAACGTCATTACTCAGGCGCAGTCCGTCGGCGTCAAGGTTCTGATAAACGAACTGCGCGAGGGTCAAGTCGGCCGCTTTACCCTCTTTGCCGATTACGTTTTTCGCCGCTATTTGTTCGCCCTGACGCACTACGAGCCGCGCTATCATCCGCTCGATTTGCGCCGTACGGTCGGTCTCTTCGGCGGACACGGCAGGGTTAGTAACGGGTTTGCCCGCCGCCGGAGCGCCTTGTTTCCGCTCGCGTATGAAGCCGTTCATGCGGTTGATAAGCGTGATTTCTTTTACGCCCGTAGCTACGGAAGCGCCGTGCAGATACGTATCGCGAAGCACCGGATTGGGCACTACCGCGACACTCTTAACTATCTCGTCGACCGCTTCCGACCGTTGTTGCGGGTCGGTTGTGTGCCCCAGAAGGAAACTTGTCTTGAATTGAATGAAGTCTTTTTGATTATGCCCGACGTATTCGCGGAAGTCGTTCGCGGTGTGTTTGCGGGCATAACTGTCGGGGTCGTCGCCGTCGGGAAGGAGCAGTATACGCACGTTCATGCCCTCTGAGAGCAACATATCCGTCCCCCGTAAGGCGGCGTGAATGCCCGCCTCGTCGCCGTCGTAGAGGAGCGTGATGTTGTCTGTCAGGCGGTGAAGGATATTTATCTGGTTGACGGAAAGCGCCGTCCCGGAGTTCGCCACCACATTTTCAATCCCGCATTGCGCCATCGACAGCACGTCGGTTTGCCCCTCGACGATGTACACGCGGTCCTCTTTGGCGATGGCTTTCTTTGCCTGATAGATGCCGAAAAGCTCCTTTTCCTTATGATAGATGTCGGAATCGGGAGAGTTTACGTACTTTTGGTTGACGCCCTTAGTACGCATATCGAGCAGTCTGGCGGAGAAGCCGACAACCTTTCCGCTTAGTCCGATCCACGGGAAAACGACGCGGTCGGCGAAGCGGTCGATAAGTTCGCCGCGGTCGGTTTGATAGCACAGCCCCGTCTTGAGCAGATATTCGTCTTTGTATCCGGCGCGTTTGGCGGCGGCGGCGAGTGCGAAGCGGTTGCGCAGGTCGTAGCCGAGCCGGTAGCGCGAGATGACATCGTCGCGGAAGCCCCGGGCGCGGAAGTATTGCATGCCGAGAGCTTTGCCGTCCTCATTATTGCGGAGAAGGTCTTCGAAATATCCCGCCGCCCACTCGTTGACGATAAACATCGCCTCGCGCTCGTTTTGCTCTTGGCGCTCCTTGTCGGTCATCTCTTTCTCTACGACCTCTATTCCGTATTTCTTTGCGAGCCACCGGAGCGCTTCGGGATATGTGAGTTGTTCGTGCTCTATAACGAAGTCGACGGCGTTTCCGCCCCGTCCGCAACCGAAGCAATGATAGGTTCCGCGCGCCGGGGTAACAACAAACGACGGTGTTCGTTCGTTATGAAACGGGCACAGACCCTTGTAGCCGGCGCCCGACTTGCGGAGTGTAACGAAATCGGACACCACCTCCACGATGTTCGCCGTTCCCTTTATGCGCTCGACTGTCTCCCTGTCTATCATAAGCGTGAAGAGCGTCTGCGACCGCCCGTTACTTCTCCCGGCGCTCCGCCTCGTTTGTCAGATTGGCGAACAAAAGCTTAAGTTCCGCCTCTTCCGTCTCCTTTATTACGCTTACGACACGCGGCTTTTCGGCGCGCTTGTAAAGCGTGTCTATATGCTTATGGTTCTCCTTCAGCTTCACCTCCCAGTACAAATCGAAGTATGTAAAGTTAGTGTCGAAGCGGCGTTTGACGTAATACAGCCCGGCGTCGTCGCCGTCGGTGCGTGCCGTCCACTTCTTGATAAACCGTCTCCGCCCGGCGCTGCCGAACGCCCTTTTCAGGCTTTCAACCATTGCCCGGCAGATGTTTGTATGCTTCGTATGTGCGTGTTTGTTGCTCATGATATCGTCTCCTTACGCCCAGGAAAAGTTTTCCCGTCCCGCGCGAAGCTCGAAATGGAGCTTCGCTATGCCGAGGTCCATATGCGTGTAACCCACTACCGGCACCCCCCTGTGCGCCTTTACGACGGGCAGCGCTCCCGCTTCCGGAGCGATGTATTCGAAGGAAAACCTCTGCTGGTTGACGGCTGTCGGGGCGAGTAAAGCCGCCTCTACGCCGCGTATGAACCAATCCGGCGTCGCCCCGCTTGCGTTGCTAACCTGCTCGACAGTCTTTGTTTTGTGCGCCTTTCCCTGCGTTTCGCCGTAGCCTACGGCAATCATACACGCGAGCTTTTCTCCGTCGGCGATGTTGTAGACCCCCTTGACGGCGCGGTAACTCAACCCTACCCAGCACGTGTTAAGTCCCGCCGCCTGAGCTGCCAGTACAAGGCGTTCGCCGTAATAACCCACCTTCTCGTCCAACGTTTCGCCTTTCGCGCCCGCCATGACAATATAATTCTCCACGCCGGAGAACTTGCCGTAAGCCAGCAAACCGGTGAAGGCGCGGCGCTCGTTCGTTACGAGTTGGATGTTCAAACCGCTCTCGGCGTTACACCTGTCAATCTCTTTGCGGAGCAACCGGATATGCTCTTCGGCGAGCGGAACGCGCTTGTAGCGCCGCACGCTATGGCGCAAGGGTATGGCTTCTAATAGCTCCCGATCGGTTGTTGTTGTGGTTTTCGTTGTGTCCTTCATAGTTCATTTCAGGCTTAAACGCGCTCTCTTCTCCGGTGTTTCCTTTGCCCGGAGCGGGCGGGAGAGCGTGTCCGTGCCGATGGTTGTTGCGGGCATGCCCCCCGTGCGGAGAGGTCTTCCGCGCCGTAACGCCGCCAACGGTTCCCCCTGAAAGCCGGTCGAGCCATAGCGGACGGGGATAATAACAAAGCCTTTCAAGTTGTCTTGTTTGTCGATGATGATATATATGCTGCCGCATAGCGCCGGCAGTAAAAACGTGCAAATATAGGGAAAATTAGGGTAAACATACAAATTTTCAGGTGCAAAAAAGCTATCCGCGGGCTATCCTTGACTTAATATAATTTACGCCGCGCAGTTATCCCGCGTAATGCCGGACATCAGCTCCCGTCCGCTCCGCCGACGGCTTGCACTATTTTATCTGTTTAGAGTATGCGAAGCATGACCCCATATCATGGGTACCCTTTATATGGGGTTAAGGGTACCCATAACCCCATATTATGCCCCGCAAAACCTAAGCTCATGCTTCGTATTGATTATCAGTAGGTTACGCCGAACCCGGTTTGCACTATTTTGATATTTGTCCCGGCACGCGCTCTGAGGAGTGTCTCGCGGAGGGTCAACACACGGCGCGCGGCGTGCGCGGCGGGGGCTTTTGTAATGAGCTATGTGTCATTAATTTGAGCGTGAATGCCCGTTTTACGAATTAAAACTATTATTTTTGCGACGAAATTTGTAAGCAATGGCGTTTTTCGGATTATTCAATAAGGGCAAGAAAGAGGTCCTGGACAAAGGCTTGGAGAAGACCAATCGGAGCGTATTCGAGAAGATTACGCGCGCCGTGGCGGGCAAATCGACGGTCGACGACGAGGTGTTGGACTCGCTTGAAGAGGTGCTTCTGACGAGCGATGTCGGCGTCGACACTACGGTGAAGATTATCCGGCGCATTGAGGAACGTGTGCGCCGGGACAAGTATATATCCGTTTCCGAGCTCGACAACATACTCCGCGAGGAGACGGCGGCGTTGCTTTTGGAGAACGGGAACGACGACGAGACGTCGCCGTTTGAGTTGCCCGCAACGGGCGTGCCGTACGTTATTTTGGTCGTCGGAGTGAACGGCGTGGGCAAGACAACCACCATCGGGAAGCTCGCTTATCAGTATGTTCAGGCGGGTAAGACGGTATATCTCGGCGCGGCGGATACGTTCAGAGCCGCCGCCGTAGAGCAGATTGCAATCTGGGCGGAGCGTACCGGAGCGCGCCTGATAAAGCAACAACAAGGCTCCGACCCCGCCTCTGTCGCCTTTGATACGGTTACCTCGGCCAAGGCGAACGGTGCCGATGTGGTGATTATCGACACAGCCGGCAGACTGCACAACAAGACCGGACTGATGAACGAACTACGGAAGATAAAGGATGTGATGGCGAAAGTCATCCCCTCTGCGCCCGACGAAGTGCTCCTCGTAGTTGACGCCACGACGGGTCAGAACGCTTTCGAACAGGCGCGTCAGTTCTCTGCGGTAACGCAAGTAACGGCTTTGGCGGTAACCAAACTCGACGGTACGGCAAAGGGCGGAGTGGTGATTGGCATCTCCGACAGTATGAAAGTGCCGGTCAAATACATAGGTTTGGGCGAGCGTGCGGAGGATTTGCAGCCGTTCAACCGCAGGGAATTTGTCGACTCTCTATTTGCAAAAAGAGGGTGAGGATACCGTTTTTATAATTGCCCCGAGAGATATAAGACGCGGAAGACAAACGAAACGAAAAGATGAAGAAAGGCGAGGTGGATATAATCTCGATGGGTTGTTCGAAGAACCTTGTCGACAGCGAAGCGGTCGCCCGGATGTTGTTGCAATGCGGCTACACCGTGCGTTTTGAGCCGGAGAACCCCTGCGGAGAGTACGCCATAGTGAACACCTGCGGCTTCATCCAAGACGCAAAGCAAGAGAGTATTGATACGATACTCGCCTTGGGAGAGCTGAAGAAGCGGGGCAAAATCGGACATCTGATTGTAATGGGGTGCCTCTCGCAGCGATATTCAGCCAAGCTGAAAGCGCTTTTGCCCGAAGTGGACGCGCTCTACGGCAAGTTCAATTTCCGCGCCATAGCCCGGGACCTGCCCGACATCTCGCAAGGTACGGCGGCGAAAAAGCCCGGCTCGTGGCGGATGACGCCCAAGCATTACGCTTACGTGAAGATAAGCGAGGGTTGCGACCGGCACTGTGCGTTCTGCGCCATACCCCTCATCACGGGGCGCCATATCAGCCGTCCGATGTTGAAGATTCTAACCGAAGTGCGGGCGTTAGCGGCGGAGGGGGTGCGCGAGATACAGCTTATTGCGCAGGATCTGACCGGCTATGGCGTTGATATAGACGGCAAACGGCATATCGCCGGGCTTGTTTCAACCCTGTCAGACGTACCCGGGATAGATATGATACGTCTGCACTATGCGTATCCGAACCAATTTCCCTTAGAGTTGCTTGACGTCATACGCGAGCGCCCGAATGTGTGCAAGTATCTCGACATCGCTTTCCAACACATCAACGACCGCATTCTCAGCGCTATGCGGCGGCGGTTCACGCGCCGGGAGACGTTGGATTTGATAGGGGAGATGCGTCGCAGAGTGCCCGGCATACATATCCGCACGACGCTTATGGTCGGCTTCCCCGGCGAGACGGAAGAGGAGTTTGAGGAGCTGGTTGATTTTGTCAAGACCGTTCGTTTCGAACGTATGGGCGAATTTATGTACAGCGCCGAGGAGGGCACATATGCCGCCAAGCACTACGCCGACGATGTCCCGGCGGAGGTGAAGCGGAGCCGGCTCGAGAGGTTAATGGCGGTCCAGCAGAAGATAAGCGAAGAGATTGCGGCGGCGAAAGTGGGGAGAGTGTTCCCGGTAATTATCGACGGGCGCGAGGGCGACCGGTATGTTGGGCGGACGGAATACAGCTCGCCGGAAGTCGACCCCGAAGTATTGGTTCGCGCCACGTCGCGTTTGATGCGCGGAAAGATATATAACGTAATGATTGAAAGCAATACGGAGTTTGATTTATACGGCTCTGTCGTGCGCTGAGATAAGTCATATACAGCGGCATAATGAACAATAAAGAACTCATTGCGGAGCTCGCCTCGCGCACCGGCTTGTCGCAACTGACAACGCGCAAGATGGCGATGACGGTGGTGGATAATCTGCTCACGCGCGTGCAGAACGAGGGGGCTGTGCAGGTCCCGACCTTCGGTACGTTCGAGTTGAAGAAGCGTTTGGAGCGGATTGCAACTATTCCCGGCAGCGGCAAGAGGATGCTTATTCCGCCGCGTCTGTCGATATCTTTCCGCCCCGTAACGGCGTTGAAAGAACGCTTGCAGAAAGGAGAGACGGCGGATGAGTAAGCTGAACGATCTGAGCCGGTGCCTTGTCGGCAAGTTTGAAATCACGCAAGCGGAGGCGGATAATTTCGTCCGCGAGCTGATAAACGTCATCAAAGCGAACCTCGAAACCGACAAGATAGTGAAGG
>JAJPZE010000002.1 GCA_021204565.1 Prevotella sp.
ACAGCTGATATTGCCCGGCTTTCATTAACGTCTCCGCCTTGCTGTCCGATAGGAGCGCAGGGATAAGTTCGCGTGGGGAAATGGCGTGAAAATCATTTTCGAAACCGTTTCGCCGGAGGATGGCGATGGTCTTCATCTTCGGATAGATATACGAGCAAGCGATGTGTTTATATGCCTCGTTATCACGGCGTATTGCCAATGGCGAATAAAGGGAAAATGTGTCATAGTAGATCCCGCTTGTACGCGGTTTCGCCACTACCGTTGTATGACCGCTCTCACTCCACCAGTACTGACCTATTTCGGTTGTACAGATGGTCGCATTAGTATGTTTCTCCATCCCCACGACGAGGAGAAACATACGCAACACTTGATATTTTCCTTTTGTGGTGAGGATGGAGAAGTATTGCTGTTGCCGTGCCGTCCGTGCACGGGTATCGCGAACCTCTAACTTCGCGCCGCAGTTAGGGCAAACGCACCTGCCGGTATTCTTTTCGATGAACCAACTATGTCCGCAGTCCATACACGTGGTGTTTCCTTTCGGCAGACGGTAGGCGAAATGGTCGATACAATTGCGGAATGCCCATGTCTGTTGCGCCTTTGTGATACGGGGCAGGAGAGTGCTTTGTGAAAGCACCTCCCGTTCCAATCTTGTTCTCGGTTTCATATCTAAAAATCAAATAATGAGGGTTCTGTTATCTGTGTCTTATTCGCTCTCGGCTTGTTACGGCTCTGCAACTTCTGCAACTCCGCATACTGATATTGTCGTATCGCTCTCTGATGGGTTTCCGCTTTCTCCTCTTCCGTCAACTCAACGGTATGATTGACCACAATACGGCAGTTGACGGGCGTGCCGGCATCTATCTCGTCCTCGTCATAGTAATGTACCGCCTGACCATAGATTTCCTCATCGGTAAATCCGTTGCAACCGCTGTTCTGCACATAATTCAGAATGTAGGTGATGCAGTCATCAATGTTCTTGTTCTCCTTGTGATAATTGCGTGCAAAGAGGGTGTCCTCGTTCGCATAACGCTCCAGATACGTCTGTATCGTGCGTTTGAATTCTTCCGTACTCTTCATATCGTTATCCTTAATTATATTGTCGCCAAAATGATTTTCATCCGCCAATCGGACTCGTCCACAACGGTAAACAGGTACTCGATGAAGTGCCGTCTCGCGTCTTTGTTTAATTCGTAGTACAACTCCCGAAAGTCGGCGAAGTTGCCGTTAAGATACACACTGAGCATATAGTAGTATATGTTCTCAACTCCGTAGTGTTTGCACTGCTGTGCCGCTGTCTTGTTACGTCTCTTTGTCATAATCGTCTGTTTACTTGTTTGTTTGATAATTAGTGTTCGTTATACTCTGTCAATCTCTACAATACGGTCAATTCTGCCGCAAAGCACCTCGCGCAAGGATGTTTTGTCGACGGCACTGTACTCCGTCCATCATCCGTACTGTTTGACGATGTAGCAACGAAGTACGTCGCTGAAGTCAAATAACCAGCCTTGCACCAGTATGCCCGTCCGTGAATAAGTGTTGGAGAAGACTCCGCACGTGAGACAATTCTTCTCCTCACGGGTGAGTTTCTCTCCGTTGTTGAGTTTGGCTCGGATGGCGTATGCCCTGCTGTCGCGCAGACTTTCTAATGCCGGTACGTCCCAAGCAACGAATTTCGTCGCTGTTACTTCTCTCTGTTCCGCTTTCTGTTTGTCCATTTGTTTCTTCATTTGTTTCTTCATTTCTTTGTTTGTTAAATTGTTGATGAATTTTGATATATGCGGATTCAGGAGCTGAGTGAGTTGAGTTTCCATATTTTTCAAACCCGTTCTGTCTTCCTGTTTATCCGCCGGTGTATACATGCGTCTTTCTATCGCTTCGGTCGTTTTCGTTTCCGGTGCTGATAAAGGGTAGGGATTAGACGTTGCAAGATTTTGGACAAAAATACTATTCGCAGAATGGAGATTTTTGTCCAAACAGTATGCTTGACCTTGCTACGTCGTTCAATCCCGGATATACCTTTGCACCGGTAACGGAAACCACCGGAGCGATTGACCGCAGACGCATGACGGCGGTAAACAGCGAAGAATACGGAACGGATGAAAAAGAAAAACGGAAATGTCGTGCAAACAAGAGCAAAGCCAAACTTGTTTGAGCTTTGCCGAGTGCAGCCGACATTCGACAAGGTCAAATCAGTGATGCGGAAACATGTACATCATCTGAAAGAAAGATAGCGAAAAACCAGTACAAATGTTATGATTGTTGCGTCATATATAGTACCTTTGCAAGCAGAAAGAGTTCTTTGACAGGTTGCGCAAAATATAGCGAAATACATAAGTAGATTACTTTCCAATTCGTAACCTATTCACTACACGAGCAGTCTTAACCTGCTAATTTCCAGGAACTTATCTCATTGCGGCATATTGAGAGTGTAAAAGCGGCGCTCTTATGGTGTAAAAGCGGCGGTCTTAGGGTGTAAAAGCGCCGCTTTTAGAGTGCTATAACGGCGTTTTAGCATTACGATACATTATGTTTTGTATCGCTCGAATTGTTGTTTGATTGTGTTTAAGGTATGTTTCGGTTCGTAGTATTCCGAGTTTGCGGATATTCGGTTAAAGGAATGCGGCGGCGCGACTGCCGACGAAGCGGCGCAGGTCTTCATCGTCGGTGCATTGTCTGACCTTACCGTCCGCCATGAGGAAAATGTCGTCCGCCATATGCATTGCAAGGTTTACGTCGTGCGTCGACATAAATGCGGTTTTCCGTTCGCTACGGCAAAGACGCTTGATTGTGCCGGTCAGCTCCGCCTTCCCCTGATAATCAAGAAAGGCTGTCGGTTCGTCGAGGAGTATGACAGGTGTTTGTTGGGCGAGTGTCTTGGCAATTATGGCTTTCTGATACTCGCCGTCGCTGAGCGTTTGAACCGGTCTAAAGGTTAATTCGAGGATACCTGCGGCAGAGAGCGCACTATTAACAACTGCTCTGTCCTCTTCGGTCAGAGTGCCGAAGAAGTCCGTGTACGGCGTGCGTCCGGCAGCGACAAGCTGTTCGACAGTTAGGTCGGGAACATCCACGCGGCGGGTGAGAACAATGCTAACGGTACGCGCCAAGTGTTTCTTTTCGATTGTTGCGAGGTCGCAGTCGTGATAAGTAATCGCGCCGGAGAGCGGTTTTTGCAACCCGGCAATAGTGCGCAGGAGCGTGCTTTTGCCGCATCCGTTGCGCCCGATGAGGCAGGCGAGCCGTCCCGCGTGTAAGGAAAAGGATATGCCGGAGGCGATAACGTGCTTGCCGTATCCGATAGAGACATCCGTCAGACGCATATCGGGTCAGAACTCGTAATAGTTGGCGCGGTCGAGGTTACGATAGTTTATAGCTTCCGAAATATGATGTGTCAGGACACGTTCCGTCCCTTCAAGGTCGGCGATAGTCCGCGCCACCTTTAATATGCGCGAATATGCACGCGCCGATAACGCCATACGCTTCATCGCATTACGCAACATATCGAGACTCTCGCTATCGGGTTCGGCATATTGATGCAACATTCTCTCGGTCATCTGGGCGTTGCAATACACCGAGCGGCTTCCCGCGAACCGCTTCTCTTGTATTCGCCTGGCTTTCATTACGCGCTCGCGTATTGCCGCGCTCGGTTCACCCTCCGGCTGTCCGGCAAGGTCCTTGAACGGCACCGGCGTAACCTCTATCTGCAAGTCGATACGATCCATAAGCGGACCGCTAATCTTGCTCATATAGCGCTGTATTTGACCGGGAAGACAGACGCAACGGTGGGTAGGGTCGCCGTGATATCCGCAGGGGCATGGATTCATCGACGCCACGAACATAAACGAGCACGGGTACTCAATCGTATATTTTGCGCGTGATATATGTATCTTTCTGTCTTCCAACGGCTGGCGAAGCACTTCGAGGGTCGATTTGTTAAACTCCGGCAACTCGTCAAGGAACAGCACGCCATTATGCGCAAGGCTGATTTCGCCGGGTTGCGGCGTGCCTCCCCCGCCTACTAACGCCACTTCGGAGATGGTGTGATGCGGGGCACGGAACGGGCGGCGCGTGATTAAGGATGTACCGCTCGCGAGTTTTCCCGCAACGGAATGTATTTGGGTTGTTTCCAAGCTCTCGGCAAGCGACAGCGGCGGGAGTATTGAGGGCAGACGCTTGGCTATCATCGACTTGCCGCTACCCGGAGGACCAATCATTATGATGTTATGTCCGCCTGCGGCAGCAACCTCCATTGCCCTGCGTACGCTCTCCTGACCGCGCACGTCGGAGAAGTCAAAGGGAAATTTCTCTTGCCCCTCGCGGAACTCCTTATCCATATCAACCACACAAGGAGCAAACTCTTTCTTGCCCGTAAGGAAATCAATGACTTCGACCAACGTCGACATCCCGTACACTTCCAAGCCACTGACCACAGCCGCTTCTTTCGCGTTTTCCGCCGGCAGAATTAATCCTTTGAAACCCTCTTTGTATGCTTGCAAGGCAATGGGTAACGCCCCTTTCACGGGTTGCAACTTGCCGTCAAGCCCGAGCTCACCCACCATCATGTATTCGGAAAAGTCTTCAACCGTGATGCTGCAATTAGACGACAGCAAACCTATTGCCAACGGCAAATCGAACGCGCTACCCTCTTTACGGAGATCGGCGGGAGCCATATTCACGGTAATCTCGGCTTTCGGGAAACGGTATCCGATGTGTTGCAAGGCGGCATTTATACGCTCGCGCCCCTCCTTCACCGCCGTATCTCCAAGCCCGGTGAAATGAAACATCACCCCGCGCATAAGGCTAACCTCTATTCTAATCGTGGTTACTTGCAGCCCGTTCACAGCTGCGCAATAAGTTTTTACGAGCATATCGCTTTATTTTATCAGCGGTCGCGCGGCACGTCGCCGTGCGTATCATGTTTCTTGTCGTTGTTTGCGGGGAAGCGTTGGCGTATCTCGTTCACAGTCAATCCCCGTGCGGTAATCTTCCCGTCTTTGAGAATAATATTGTCGGGAAGGTTTGTCGCGCCGAGCAACTCCGCCAGCTCGCCATCGAACGCCATACCGTCGCACACGACGGGAGTCTCTATCTTGTCGCGCTCGATAGTGCGCTGACATTCTTTTACCGACGCATCGAGACATATGCCGAGCAGATGTAAGCCGTCGCGATCGGCGTTCTTAAGCATACGTTGGATATTGCAACTCTCGTAGTCGTATGTTGCAAAGAGATAAACAACCGCGTCGCCCCGGCGGAGTGATTTATCGGTAATGGTGTCGCCGGAGACGGTTACGGAGCGGAACGCGGGCAAGGCGTTACCCTCCGATGTGGCGGCTGCCGTCTTAATCCGTTTCAGGTTTTGCGCCAAGAGACCGTTGTCGGGTTGTGCCGCAAGCGCCGTTTCAAGCAGCTCTGCAGCGGCGGCATAATCAGGAGAAACGGTCTTGATAAAGTATTTATTGACAAGCCACACGGACGCAATACTCTCAGGGTGTGAGGCAACAAACTCCCTTACGTATTCTTGCATCTCGTCCGGGCGGGCATCCTTTGTCCGCTCGCGGAAGGTATTCATCAACTTATTGTCGGGAGTGCCGCTAACCCGTAGCTCTTTCAAGTGCGATGCGTCTCCGGCGAATTTGATGTTCTTGCCGGGTTGGACGAATACAGGTTGCTCGGAGAAGTTGGGGAAGACGACAATCAGAGTGCCGCTCCTCTCACACGTCCCTCGATACGTAAAGCGACCCGCATTAACGAATATCGTATCAATACCGTCGATTACCCCGTCGGTACTGTACACGTAAAACTCACCTTGGTTGAGGTTCTGCAGCCGGCCGTCTATCTTAAACGCATTATCTCCACCGGAGCAAGCAACCAAAACCAAGATGAGCAACGAAGCGGATGACAGTTTCCCGATCATCGTAACCTGCGACGTATAGACAAATATCCCATAAGAACGTCGAAGACCTTATACTGAGATTAGAGCCGTACTTCCGGTCCGATAATCTTCATAACCGCTATTAGCCGTATTTTCAATATAAGATATTGTTAGTTTCGAACGATTGACAACTCAAGGTCGTTATCGGCATATTCGCCGAGCGACGGATCTTGCTCTAACGCCTCTTTGAGATACGAATTAGTTGCGAACTTATTCCCGCGTCTTGCGGCAACAATGGCGTGGAGATATGTGTTCATCGCGTCCTTGTTCCGTGCGTTATCAAGAGTGGATGAGGCTTGTGCATAGTCCTTATTCAAGAGTTGTGCCAAGGCGGCGCTGTTGGTCGGCTCGGTCAATATACCGGCTGCCGAGGCGTAATTGCCTTTGCTCAACTCGAGCACGCCCTGCGCATAACTTACATCGCCGAGAGTGGTTGCCTTTGCGATATCGAGCTCGGCGTTCTCCTTATCACCCTCGACAAGAGAGAGAAGTCCGCGGTTGGCATATGCCTCCGCCTGGTTCGCGTCGATACGTATCGCTTGCGTAAGATAACTCTTCGCCGATGAGATGTCGCCGTCAGTCATCGCCATTGACGCTAAGTTGTTGTAAGCCCGTGCATCGTCGGGATACATCTCCGCCGCTTTCTTGTAGACGGCAGTTTTCTCCTCGTTGCTCTCGACCAATGTTGCCGTGTAAAGGAGCTCCTCCAAGCTCAGAACCGACGGATCGGAAGCGAACTGGCTGACAAGCTCCTCGTCGGAACGCCCCACGATTTGATAATTAATTATCAGGCGCGCGCGCCGGAGTTCGGGAAGGATACCGGTAGTGAGTTCCTGATAACCCTCGCTCAGGTTGCGTATCTGACGCTCACGCTCTTCCGGGTCCTGATACATCTCCAACACGCGGATAATCACGTCTTTGTCTTGTATGTCGCTTACGGCGACAAGCTCCTTGAATCCCTCCCAGTCCTGAGCGGTGTAATGAGCATCAATGGATGTGTCAAGGTCAGTACTCTTAAGTGTTGAAGACACGTAATCCTCCGCGCTGTATTGCCGTTCTGCCGACAGCTTGTTGTTGAAGTCGAAGCCTCCCTCGGGTGAAGCGTATGCCTGTATCTCAACGTTCTGGAGGCTCAGCCTCTCCTGGTCGGCATTAATCTCTTTGAGCATAGCCACGAAATCCTGTACCGAATTGCTTTCAAGCTCCGACTTGCGGATATTGGCTTGATTAACAAGGAACTTTATGTTCGCCTCTTGTTTCTCTTCCGAGATACGCTGAAACGAGTCCGGGGCGAAGCAACCGCCGTCGCTAAGGATAGTCTGCTTATATAGCTCCGATGTTGCAATCACGCCCGTAGCCACTTGCACGTCGGGCACGCTCACCGCTTTCTTCCCCACTTTTGCTTGGAATGTCAGATACATATCGCTCTTCTGCATCGCAGGTACGTATGTGAACGATGTATTCATCGTATACCTTCCGCCAAGCCTGTAAGAAATCGTCTGGTTGTTGCCCAATACCTTCTCGCCTTGGAAAGTCGCCCCTTCGCCCTGCGAAACCTCGCCATTGCCGTAACGGAGTTCGGGAATAACGGTGATGACCGCATTCTTCTTGAGATATTTCTCGGGGAACACGCCGGCGATGGATGCAGGCACTGCACCGGCTTGAGCTTCAAGCGGTCGCGGCGTAACCGTAAAATTGTTTGCCGACAACGCATCCAACTTGCCCGAGCAAGAGGACAATATAACTGCAGAGACGGCAATAATGCTTAAATAT
>JAJPZE010000259.1:0-4891 GCA_021204565.1 Prevotella sp.
CTCGTCTTTCTTAGCCTCACGCGCGCCGTGAAGCGATTTATTGCCCGCCATAATTACACAAATTGCAATGATTGTTTAATGCGCCGCAAAGGTAATCAGCCCCCCGCAGATATGCAAAAAAAAATCCCCGCTACTTGCATAAGGAGAACGAACGGAATTATTTTATGCGGCGGATAAGGATATGCTTATAAAGACCTTCAATATGGGTATCTTTATCGGGACTATTTACCGCTCTTCTCCATGCGGTGTTGTCGCCCGTTCGATATCGTTAAGCAAGCGGATAATGGAGCGTCCGACGGCGGCGGCGAGGTTGACGGGCACGGCGTTGCCTATCTGTTTGTACTCGGCTTGCAACGAGCCGGCGAACTGCCAGCTGTCGGGGAAGGTTTGTATGCGTGCGTATTCGCGGACGGTCAGGGGGCGCGTTTCCGTCGGGTGACAGCGTTCCGTCTGCTTCATTGCCGGGGCGCAGGTGAGTGTCAGGCTCGGAGAGTCGAACGCTAACCGCCGCGCCATGCCCGTTTTCCCCCCGCCGAGGTTATAGCTTCCTTTCATATATTCGCGCCTCACATCCTCCGGCAGGTCGCGCCAGTCGCCGCCCTCGGGCACGAGACGCATCACCTCTTCTTTCCGTTTCGGGTACCGCTGTCCTGGCGAGGGGGGCACATCGCAGTCGTATAATTCGCCTTTGAAGAACGCGTCGCGCAGCGTCATCACCTTATAATACGGGTCGGGCCATTTATAAACGGCTTTGTCCGCAAGGTCGTTCCTGACGGCGATGAGTATCAGCCGCTCGCGTTTCTGCGGCACTTTATAGAGTATCGCTTTGAGTACGCGCGGCTCTATTAGCGTATAACCCATGGAGCGTATCTCTGCTTTGATAACGTCAAGCGTGCGCCCGCCGTCGTGCGCCGCCAAGCCGCGCACGTTCTCGCACATAAACACCTTCGGCTCTATCTCCCTCACGGCACGCGCCAACTCGAAGAACAGCGTCCCCCGCGTGTCGGCAAACCCGCCTTGTTTGCCCGCGTATGAAAACGCCTGGCAGGGGAAGCCGCCGGAGAGGAAATCAACCTTCCCGCACCACGGGCGGAACGATATCGTCGCTATATCCTGCTCGGCAACGCACCACTCGGGGCGGTTCATCCGCAATGTGGCGCAAGCCGAAGGGTCAATCTCGTTGAGCAACACATGGCGGAACCCTGCCTGCTCCATCCCCAACGCCAAGCCCCCCGCGCCGGCGAACAGCTCCACCGACGTGTATTCGCGCAACGGAACGGTCGCCAGTTCCTCGTCCCAACGCGAGGCGTTCATCGCCTTTATCGCCGGGAAAGAAGTCAATTGGTCGGTATAAAAATATTTGCGTCCGGTAAGGCTGTCAACCTCCGGGACGTATTCTCCCTTGCGCTCCCATTTCCCAATCGTGGCGCGGGATACGCCGGCGATGTCGGCAAATGCCGACGCTGAAATCATCCGCCGCATAACGTTATAAGGCATTAAACCCGTCGTACGTTTTGAACGCCAACAGATAGAGGCTCTTGAATATATCCGGCGAGAGACGGAGCAACTCGTCCTTCACGCTGTTCTTTATCCCGCCTCGCTCCGTCGCCGCCAACACATCATCCAATATTTCCGGCAGGCGGCGGCATAACTTGAAGAACGCCTCGCCGTCGCCGAACACTATCGAATAAAACTTATCAATCGAGACGCGCCGTATCTTCTCGTGCGACAACCCGTCGAACACCCACTTGTCGTCCCGCGAATGCGGCGCAATCACCTCAACCAACATACACACCGCACGGTCGTCGTGAAGTATCTTGTCCTGCATGTGCCGGTATACGCTGTCCGCCGCACGGCTGTTCATCGTGTTGTGCTTGTTCTTCAACTCGGCGAAGATATGACGCTCGCGGTTGATTACGTCGAAACCCGATGCCGGCACCTCCCAGCCGCGCCCCGCGTAACGAAACAGGTTCTGATGAAAATAACCGATATGATTGGTGTTCGACTTGTCAATCTGACGGATACACTCCGCCTCTATCGTCTCTTCTATGCCCATGCCGTATATCTTCGCGTCGAACGTCAGTTTCACCGGGTCGATAATGTTCCGATTGAAATCCGCTAAATTAATACACCGTCGGTAAAGCCCGACCGTCTCTTTCACGTGGGCGAAGATATCCTCGTTTGATATAAATCCTAATTGATAATCCTTCATTACGCGAACTGTTTTTTCCGATGATGCAACTGCTTGCAAAGGTAACGGATATTGCGTTCCCATCAAAATATTTGCCCGCTTTAAGCGTGAGCAGTGCTCACGCTTTGTCCCTGCACGTATAGATGCCTTGCCCGTCGAGGTCGTCGATGACGATGTGGTCGGGGCAATAACAAATTATCCCCGCTATCCTCACGGACGACGGGGAAAGAAAAACGAGATTATTTATAAAGATTAAATAAAGTATCGCGAAAGGCGGCGGATGCATCTCACGACGGATCCGTGCGCCGCGCGAGCAGACTTCGTATCAAAAATTAACCCTATGAATAAAAACCAAACAAGTGTCTGCCCGCGTTATTTCTTTCCGAGCACCATATCGTCCCGTTCGAGGACGAGGGTAAGTTTGCCGCGTATCGGAACAAGGGTGCGGATACGTATGTAGTTAGTACGTTCGGACGGCATTTGCAACAGCCGTGCGACCTCCCGAACGAACTCTGACGACGTGAACCGGGTGGTGTAACACGTCGTGCGGTTCTTATTAGCTTTGGTATAGATGCTTACGCGCCCCAAGTTGTAATCATTGTCCATCAGCGTTATGCGTAATGCCGGGGTGCCGCTATTCCCCTCTAATGAATAATGCCAGGCGTGTATATATGGCGCGTTAGCGGCGTACATCTTTTCGCCGACGGCGGTGTTGACGGATATGTACGGATGTTTCTTCGCGCCGTGATAGCGTGCATACTCTTCGGGTATGCGGCGGTTGCGGGGCACGCGCCGGGCGACCTCATTTGTCAGGAACGAGGTTTCTGCGTTTGCGTGCCGGCGTCGTGCGGTGCGGTTATCGCGTGCGAACGCCGGCGCGTTCATCATCTCCTTATTTGTATTCGGGAGCGCCATACGCTCTCTCATCTCCCCGCGTATGTATTCTTCGGGCGTTTCCCCGCAGTTCTCCGCATATTGGCGAATGCTCTCCCACTCCGCGGATGTGAAGTAGAGGGTATGCGGGAATAAATCGTTATCGGAATTATTCATTGCCGTTAGTTATTATTTGTATCCGTGAGAACAGTTTTTGTTTGTTTATTCCGAACCGCTCACGGGTATATGCCTGCCCGGCGAGGATAATACCGAGCGCATCCGGGGTGAGGAACACGTCGTGCCGGTATTGGTTCGCGGGGTTCTCCCCCGTACAACACGCCCATACGCCCGACACGTCCGTCTCTATCCGCTCCACGACGAACTGATACGGGCTCGTCCACGTGTTCTCCACGCCGAGCGTCTTTCCTATCAGTTGCCGCCCCTGTCGCTCGTTCTCCGCTTCCCGTGCCGTCTTCATAGATTATTCTTCTCCCGCCAAATCTTCACGGCGTAAAACGCCAACAGTACTGTTACTAATATTATCACTACTATCATCTCAATTTCCCCCATATATATACACGCAGGATTATATCAAACTGCCCTCGCAACCGGGCGTGTAACCTGTCTGCTTTCATTTCGTTTCCTTGTTAATATATTTCTGCATCCACAGCCGCGAGCCGTGAAAGTTATCTGCGAACCCCAACCGCTGATACCATTCGTGCCGCCAATCCGGCTCCTCGACGATGAGGCGGAGACCATACAGCCGGTCGCCGCCGCGACGGCATACCTCCTCTACACACCGCAGGAGCTTAGTCCCGTAACCCTTACGGCGGTACTTCTCCGCGACGGATACCGAGCAAATAATCGGGTCGGCATTTTCACCGATAAGGAAAAATATCCGGGCGAACGAGATACCATCAACGTGCATAACGGTGATTACCCCTGCGTCATCTTCCTCGTTATTGTGTAAGATATACGTCTCCCCCTCGAATTCGAACCGTCCCGGCATTGTCAATCGCTCTTTCATAACCCGTCCTCCTCAATAACCAACGCAATCAGCATTAACTCAATCGTATACAACGCGAGGAAAAACGTCGCTTGCCATCCCGTCGTCCTAATCACCATTATTGCCAAGAACGCCGCCGCAACAGCGAACATCAGCAATGCTAATCTTCCTAACCACTTCATACTTATTTGTCGTTATTTATCAATTTTGCCGTTCCGACCTTTATCCAAAGGTCTCTTATATAAACCTCTTTGCCGGCGAGCAAGTCCGCCGCCTCTTGAAACATTAATGCAAACTCCATCGTTTCCGTTGTGTTCTGCACGAGGAACAGCGAACGCTCGGGGTGCTCGTCCTCACACCACTTCGCCCGCGCCACGACGAACGCCACCTCGTCGCCGTTCCCGACCTTTATCGGTATCGTAACGCCGCGCAACCGCGCCTGTATGCTCTCAATATCGCTTTCAATCATTTGTCTGTTCCTTTCTCCATCGTCCTCAATCATACTAATTTGTTTATTTAGAATAGCGTTGTTTTTATCCTCACCGCGTCGAAGTCGCGGTGCACGAACAGACGCTCCACGCCGTACGTTTGCCCGTTGCTCCCGCTCTTAATCATCTTCGGAAACTCCGCAATACATACGAAATCGTCGGGCATCGCGTATTCGGAGATATACTTGTTCATCGGGTCGGCGCGCAACCAATCGTAAAACCGCTCGTGGTCGAAGCCGCTATAACTATGACAATCAGTATCCTTATACGGCGGGTCGCAGTAAACGAGCGCGTCGCTCGGAACAGTTACATCGGAATAATCGCTTTGCAGGC
>JAJPZE010000259.1:4991-7700 GCA_021204565.1 Prevotella sp.
CAGGCGTTCCAGGCTTTGCAGGTCGGCGGGTCGGTTCTCTTTCAGCGCGTGTTCCTTTAACGCCGCCTTAATCAGCGACTTGTGCTTAACGATATACCGCCGTAATACGAGCCGCCGCTCCGTGTTGTTCGGCATCGCGTCCATTAACGCTTTTGTGTGTTCGGGGATAATGATACCTATCGCCTCGAACAAGGAAAAGTCGTTGAAGAACACCGCGTAATGATACGCCTTTTTGTACGCCTCGATATGCCGCCCGTAAATGTAATCATTGCCGTTATTTCCGAAGCTCCACCCGTATTTGACATACGGGTCGCTGTCTTTCAGGCGGAAGAAGTCCTCGCGGCTGATCCACCGCGTCTCATTAGCATACTTCCCCGCAATTGCGTCGAGGAACAGCGTCGGCGCGTCGGAAATATCGTTAATGATAAACCGCTTGTACTTGCCCGACAACATCGCGCAGTGCGTCATCGCACAACCGCCCGCAAAGAGGTCGACAAACGTCTCCGCAGGGGGCAACACCGCGATCAGCCGCTCCGCAATATCATTCTTACTGCCCAAGTATCCTATTCCGTAACGCATTACCTACTGTCTCCCGCTCATAGCTTTTCGATTTAACTCTTTCGCCGTCTCAATACGTGTAATCAGGGCGCGTATCTCAAAGCCCGCCGCCTCTATCGCCTTGCGCGTCCGTAACGCCTGACCCGCGAGAGTATCCACCTGCTCCGGCGGCAAAGCACCTGCATTCACGTTGTAATGCACCGCGTACATTTGCCTTTCCAACTCCTCGACCATCTCCTTACAAAACGCCGCCAAATCAAAATCACTCTCCGCCATTGTCTGCAACCTCCCCCTTGAAGTAAGCCTCTGCCCATTTCCTTTGACAGGCATAATACTTGCCCAACGCTTCCTCTACATTGTAAAAGATACTCTCAAATACGCCCTCGTTAAGGGGTTCGTCGTAGTTTGCGCACATTGCCACGTATAGCTCCCACCGCCGTTGCTCCAACTTCGCCAAACTCTTGCGGTAATCCTTTAAGCGTTTCCCGCCATCTCCAACCTTGTGCGTCTTGCGCCGCCTCTTGAATATTCGCCACATAATTACTTATCCTTTGTTCCATATATGTTCTTACCCTGCGCGAACATATGTCCAAGCCCCCTAAGAACGCCGTTCTTACCGCCTCAAACCTATGCTCTTGTCGCCCAAAACCTACGCTCCTGCATTTACAATCGGTATCAGCTCCAACGTCCGCCGCACGCTGCACTCCAACGGCTTCACCTCTATACGCTCGCCGTGCAACAACCGCTCCGCATCCCATAACGGAAAGTTCTCCGCGTGCCTGTGCCGCGTCGCCGGGTCGTATAACTTTAACGATATGTATGCACCTGCCGTCCCGAACGGTTGCACCTTGTTCGTTCCCCGTATTTGGTACACGGAAAAAAGCTGCCGCCTCGACGGGTACGTAACCGTCTCCCGTATATCGTAACCGCGTAACGCTATCTCAATCTCTTCACACGTCATAACAATTTGGTATTGTTTTTGCTGTTATCGTATCGGGCGATATTGCCCATAATCTTTAACGTTAAATATTTATGGGAAAGAATGAAGTTACTTCCCGCAAAGTGGCGCGCAATGCCGCTAAACTGCTCAGAAGTCCCAAGACCTCGAAAACAGTGAAGTCCGTCGCCGCGTCCGCTCTCACCCAACGTCCTGACCATAAGAAGTCAACTCGTTAATGCGGATTATGCAAGCCAATGGTATAGTCATTATACCGTTGGCTTGTTCCAAAGTACACTCCGTCTCCGCCGCGTAATTGTGCGCCAGCACAACCGCCGCGTCCGTAACTTTCAATACGCGTCCCCAACTCGTAATCACCTGCTTGTACCCCGCCGTTATGTCGTCAACCGGTTGCCAACCGGGCTGCACGCCATAACTGTCCTGCCACTCCACGCGCACCTCTTTGTCAAGAAACTTCTCGTACTTCATCACTTCCGCCATTGATAAACAACGCCCGCCGCTCCAGCGTCTTGCCCGTGAAATACCGGGCATATTCCCTGAAATTCATTTCACATTCCTTTCAATTGTTACCACGCCCTCGACTCCGTAATCAGCCTTAAACCTATCGCAAAGCAAATGATAATTACACCGCCCCGACGGGGAGAGCGTCCTCTCAAAGATACACCCCTCGCAACCCGTGCGCCGCGTGTAACACCCGTAAGCATCGGGGTTCATGTCCGACCACGCCCGGAGCGTGTATTCCTTGTCGCCAACCGGATATACTTTTTTCATCACTTCTCCTCCGTGTTAATGTCCCCCACCGTGCCGTAATTCTTCACGCCCTCTGGCATCTTCCCGTCGGCAATAGCTTCCATATCAAGGTCGGGGGTAAGGGGAATTATGTAATCCCATTTTGTTTTGCAATCATACTCCAAGATGCATCCGCCAACGTATCTGCTCACGCTCCAAATGAGCCCATTACTGCTGAACAGCACCACCGTGCCTTTCGGCAAATCATTCTTCCTCTTTGCCCACGCCGCCCAGTCGCGCTCCTCTTTGCTCGGAAACAACATACACTCACCGCAATCGTAATATTTGCCGTTCGTAAAAAACGCCAGAATAACGTTGTCGATAGTTTCGCATCTTATAGACTGTTTCCCATCTCCCCAGTGCCGTATACCGTCAAACTTCACCGTCCCGTATATCGGGCTGTA
>JAJPZE010000147.1 GCA_021204565.1 Prevotella sp.
ATTATATTATAATATGGTTGACATCGCCGATTATAATCTCTTGCCCTATAATACATTCGGAATAAGCGCCCGTTGCAGTCGTTTCGTAAAGATTGAGAACGAAGGCGAGGCGTCGGATGTGTTGCCGTCGTTAAATATGTCGCCGTTACTCATACTCGGCAGGGGCAGTAATCTGTTGCTGACAAAGGACTTTTCCGGCACCGTCATTCGTTCCGCCATACGGGGTATAGAGCCGGAGGAGAAGGGCGGAGAGGTGATGTTGCATTGCGCAAGCGGCGAGCTTTGGGACGATGTCGTGGCGTATGCAGTCGGGCATGATATGTTCGGAGCGGAGAACTTATCCCTCATTCCCGGCGATGTCGGCGCAGCCGCCGTGCAGAATATAGGCGCATACGGGGCGGAGATAAAAGACATCCTCCATAGTGTGAATGCGGTAGATATAATGTCGGGAAAGAGAACGGAGATCGCTGCCGGCGACTGCGGGTATGGTTACCGCACAAGCCGTTTCAAACGCGAGTGGTGCGGAAAGTATTTCATTACCGACATCACGCTCCGCCTCAGCCGGCGTTTCGCCCCCAATCTCGCATACGGAAACATCCGGCAAGCCTTGCTCGATAAAGGCATCAGCTCGCCTACGGCAGAGCAATTACGCAACTTAATTATTGATATCCGCCGGAAGAAACTGCCCGATACCGCCGTTCTCGGCAATGCCGGATCGTTCTTTACGAACCCGATAACCGACCGCGCGACGGCAGAGAGATTATTAGAAACCTATCCCGACCTGCCCGCGTATGATGTCGATGCCGGGCACGTGAAACTCTCCGCCGCACGTATGATTGAACTTTGCGGCTGGAAAGGCAAAGCGTTAGGCAAGGCGGCGGTGTACGAACGGCAACCTCTTGTTTTGATTAACCTCGGCGGAGCAACGGGAGCTGATATACTCCGGCTGTGCGAGAGGATACAAGACGACGTGGAGAAACGGTTCGGCATCCGCCTCACGCCTGAAGTGAATATCGTGTAAAATCTATGCTCGTTCGCAGATTATAATAAGATGCCGCCGGGCGGCATCTGTCGTGCCGAAAATGTAAACATCATTTCCGTCGGCGAGCTTCAGACGCTTGCGTAATGCGTCTGCCGTAAGAGGGAAGTTCCTGACCGCAACTGCAGCGTTGTGTATGGCGGCTAAATGCGTTTTAAGTTCCCTTTTGTTCATCGGCGAGACGGCACATATTCTGAATCGTCTGCCCGGAAAACCGGCGATTTCATCGGGAGACGTGAAGAGGTGCGAATTAGGCGCAACCATCTTCATTCCGTACTTTCGGCAAAGCAAAGCGAAACATCCGGCTTTCATCAACGACGCATTAGGCACATAAAGAAATCCGTTTGCGGTCTCTGTCAGCGGCGTTGCAATATCGGGCATAAGACGTTCATCCTCGTCAATATCGTATGCGAAGCGCTGATCGTCGTTGGCGCAAACAATGCGCAAGCTTTTGTCCCCCAAGCTTTCGGCACTCATCACGAGCAACAACTCTTTACATTCATTGCCGCTCGAGACAATATGCACCTGCCTCACACCCGTCAAATCGTTCACCGCCTTATGCCAATCAAGCATCGGCGAACACTTCACCAACACTACGCGAGAGAGCCGGAGCAACTCCGTGTTCATACGTGTAACGTCGGGACTGCAGTCGCTTAACGCATACTTTCTTGCCCCTTGCGCGTCGCGTCTGTCAGGGTCGAGATACGCAAAAACACACGTATTCATCGACAAAAACAACTCTTCTGCGTCGCCGCAAATAACCTTTATATTCGTCAGACCCAATGTCTTGAAATTCTTCTCCGCCGTCCGGCACAGCTCCGGGTTGCGCTCCACGTACACAACTTCGCGGAACAACGGCGACAAGAACGCACAATCTACGCCGAAGCCGCCCGTAAGATCAACCATCAAACCGCCCTTTTCGCCGGATATAAGGGGCAAAATCGAAGCGACGACACTGCGCTTGTACATCGCCGCCGCCTCGCTACTGCATTGCTCCATCGCCTTCGTCGCCGGGTAGATTATCCCCTTGTGCTCCGCCCAAGAGGGTATCTTCGCCCGCGCCGTCTGTCTTCCCTCAATCTGCGAGAGGGCATACGGCAGGTCAACATCGCCGAATTTATCTGCCGACAACGCCAATGTTGCCGGGTCTTCGTTAGCGAAAAGCTCGATAAATTCGGCAGTTTTCATCACACGAGCCCTATCCTTCTTCCGTCCCGTCACTCTTCAAAACAGGCAGCCCGAGATGATATCTGACGGCGAAATAGCGGAGCAGACAAATCAATGCAAAGGTCAAAACAGAGGTCAAGGCGGTGTTCACACCGAACGCATAAAGCAACCAATAGAGCAACCCGCCCATTACGCAAGCCATCGCGTAAAAGTCTTTGCGGAACAGCACGGGCACTGTGTCAAGAAACAAATCGCGCAGGATACCGCCCGCCGAACCTGTTATGCAACCCATTACGACCGCAACCCAGAACGGATAACCGCAGAGCAATGTCTTTTGGATACCCACTATGGTGAACAGCGCAAGACCTATTGTGTCGAAAACAAACCACGTGTTGTCCAAGTATTTAAGATATTTGGAGAAGAGAATGACGCACACTTGGGCGAAGATAGCGCTGGTCAAGTAGAGAGCGTTAGTCATCCAGAAAGGCGTTACGCTTAACATCAAATCGCGAATAGTGCCGCCACCGATTGCGACGGCAACACCTACGACAAAACCCCCGAACCAATCGAAGTGCCTGTGAGCTGCCTGACGGATACCTGATACCGCAAAAGTAAACGTGCCTAAGAACTCCAACACTTGCATGAACGTGTTGGAGATAGCGGGTGTATCGAATATCATATGACCGTGTTTATCGCATTTCCCGCGAGGAACGCGCTTAGGTTGGCATATGCAATATCCATTAACCTGCGCCGAGCCTCAACCGTTCCCCAAGCCAAGTGAGGCGTGATGAAGGCATTCGGACAAGAGAGAAGCGGATTCGACAGTTGTGGCGGCTCCTCGCACATCACATCGGCGCAATATGCCGACAGTTGTCCGGTGCTTAACGCTTCAGCCGCCGCCGTCTCGTCGACAAGCGGTCCGCGCCCCGTATTAATAAGTATTGCGCCGCGCCGGAAAAGGGAAAGACTTTCGCAGTTGATAATCTCTTTCGTGTCGGGGGTGAGGGGGCAATGAAGCGTAACTATATCAGAAGAAGCAAATAAGTCGGGAAGTTGCAGCTTATTAATGTATTCGGGAAGCTGTTCCTTCGTTTTGCTTGTCGCCGCGTTTATCTTCATCCCGAATGCGTGAGCAATTTCCGCTACGCGCCGCCCGATATTTCCGAGCCCGACAATGCCGAGCGTTAGTGCGGTCAATTCGTGGAATGGAGCGTCCCAATAACAGAAATCCGCGTTACCGCTCCACCGCCCGTGCCTTGTGTCGTCGGCATAACGTCCGACCCTGTTGACAACATTAAGGATATGTGCGAACACGAGCTGCACCACGCTGTCCGTACTGTAAGCCGGTATGTTTGTAACGACTATACCGCGTTCGGTAGCGGCGTGCAAGTCAATAACGTTAGTACCTGTTGCCAGTACTCCTATATACTTCAGCTTCGGGAGAAGCGTGAGCACGTCTTTATCGAAAATTACTTTATTCGTAAACACGCAGTCGGCATCCTTTGCGCGGAGAACAACGTCCGCAGGGGCGGTGCGCTCGTAAACCGTTACGTCGGCAAGGGCATCGAACGCACTCCAAGACAAGTCGCCCGGATTGACGGCATGCCCGTCCATAATCGTGAGTTTCATACGTAAAAAGGTATTTGTTATTTATATCTATCGCCCCAACAAGCCAACAGATACTGATATAATTTCTCCTCGTTGGGCTTGTGTTGGGCTGTCCATAGCCGCTCGTTGCGGAGCGCGTCGGGCAAGTATTGTTGTGTCGTAAAGTTGCCTGCGTAGTCGTGAGCATACTTATATCCGTCGTGATAACCGAGCTGCGCCATCATCTCGGTCGGGGCGTTGCGCAGGTGAAGCGGCACCGGCTGATTGCCCGTCGCCTTGACCAACGCCTGTGCACGTGCGATACCCATATAAGCGGAGTTGCTCTTCGGCGAGGCGGCGAGGTATACCGTCGCTTCGGCAAGGGGTATCCGTCCCTCGGGCCAGCCGATTTTCATTACGGCATCGAATGCCGCATTAGCTATCAACAAGGCGTTCGGATTAGCCAAGCCTATATCTTCCGCGGCGGATATAACCAACCGGCGGGCAATAAATTGCGGGTCTTCGCCGCCCTCAATCATACGCGCCATCCAATAAAGAGCGGCGTCGGGGTCGCTCCCGCGAATGCTTTTGATATAAGCGGAGATGATGTCGTAGTGCATCTCGCCGTCCTTATCGTAAGCCAAGGGCGTAGTTTGCAAGCGGTTGGTAACTATCTCGTCGGTTATAACAACATCGTTCCCGTCCGCCGCCTCCACAATTATTTCAAGGATATTGAGCAACTTACGTGCGTCGCCGGCGGCATAACGGAACAGCGCTTCGTCCTCTCTAACGTCGATATTCATCTTCTTCAACTCCTCGTCTTCCGTGAGGGCGCGCCGGAGAAGTTGGTCTAAGTCGTCGCGTTCGAGGGGTTTAAGCACGTAGAGCTGGCAACGGGAGAGGAGCGGGCGGATAACTTCAAACGAGGGATTTTCCGTCGTTGCGCCAATCAGCGTTACGATTCCGCGCTCCACCGCACCGAGTAAAGAGTCCTGTTGCGACTTGGAGAAGCGGTGTATCTCGTCGATAAAAAGTATCGGCGACGCAGCAGTGAACAGGCGGTTGTTGCCAGCGCGTTCAATCACATCGCGCACGTCTTTCACGCCGCTCGTAACCGCAGAGAGGGTGAAGAACGGTATCTCTAATTTGTGAGCTATGATATGAGCGAGCGTCGTCTTGCCTACACCGGGCGGTCCCCACAGAATGAATGAGGAGATGTGTCCGCTGTCAATCATCCGCCGCAGGACCGCACCCTCGCCTACGAGGTGCTTCTGCCCCACGTAATGCTCCAAGTCACGCGGCCGGAGCCGCTCTGCCAACGGTCTGCTCATTATCTAATATGAATATCTTATACGGATTACAAACAACAGGTCTTGCCGGACAATCCGGCGTGCAAAAGTAAAGCAATATCCGCCAATTGTCAAAAAATTCACTCCCTTTTAGCCGTGTCTTTGCGTCGTTAGCGCGGAACGTGAGCAAGGGTTTGTCTCGTCCGTAAAGCGATATTGCAGGTGGCGCATAGGGTGTCCGCCCCACGCTGAATCGTTGATATAAGTAAATCCGAGCCGGGTATAGAGGCACTCGGCGCGCGGGTTGCCCTTGTCGACAAGCAATCCGACGGCGGGCATACGGGCCGTTCGCGCCCTGTCGATTGTTGCCCGAAGGAGAGCCGTAGCTATGCCCTTGCCGCGCATATCCTCTCTTACAGCGAGACTGTCGATATACAATTCCCCGGCGGCGGTTTCGTCGGCGATGCCGCTGAAATCACGTCCGCACTCCTCTCTCATAATCTTTATAAACGCCCGGCGCAGATAATGAAGTTGTCCGCCGTCGTATGCAACGCAGATGCCGCATACTTCTCCGCCGGTGTCAACTGCAACGAGCGTGTTCCGGTAACTATATTGCGAGCAGTCGGAGCGGACGAGCGAGGTCATAATACGCTCGAAATCGGCAAGCGTATGCCCCTCTCCGACGAAGTACAGGCAACACTCGTAGTTCATTGCATGCATTATCAGGCGGGCAATGTCCGGCGCTTGCGAGGGGTCAGCAGGTATAATCTTCATTTGTCGGAAAGCCGGTTATATAATGTTTAAAGCGGGTCGACATCAAACAAAACCGTAACGGCGGCGAGGCTCTTGTCGCGCAACAGCTCCGCCTTAGCCGCGCGCAGATAAGGCCGTACACGTGAAAGACCGGTGTTGTTCTCTATTTTAAGGAGAATGGTGCGTATGTTTTGGTTCTTCACCCGCGCCACCGCGGGTTTGTCGGGACCCAGCACACGATTGCCGAATGATTGTCTGAGGATAGAGGCAAGCATACGTGCGGCGCTCTCTGCGGTGTGGTCTTTGGCGTGTCGAAGTTCGATACGGATGACGTGCGAATAAGGCGGATAGTTGAAATACTCCCTCTCCTGCACAGTCGAAGCGTAAAAGCCGTCGTAGTCGCCCTCAACTATTTGGCGTATAACGGGCAGGTCGGTTTTTTTCGTTTGGAGGAAGACGCGCCCCCGCTTACCCTTTCGTCCGGCGCGCCCGCTAACCTGCGTCATCATCTGAAAGGCCGTCTCGTGCGCCCGGAAATCGGGTTTGTTGAGCAACGAGTCAGCATCAAGGATGCCGACAACCGCCACGCGGTCGAAGTCAAGCCCCTTTGTAACCATTTGCGTCCCTATCAGCACGTTCGTCCGACCTGCGGCGAAGTCGGTCAGGATACGGTCGTACGCGCCTGTCGAACGTGTGCTGTCAAGGTCCATACGTGCCGTCCGCGCTTCGGGGAACTTCGCCGCCAGCTCGTCTTCAATACGCTCCGTGCCCGCTCCTTTATTGAGTAAATCCCTGCCTTCGCACGCCGGACAAATCTCGGGAATCGGGTAGGTGTAGCCGCAGTAATGACAAGTGAGGAGATTAAACGTGCGGTGGAGGGTGAGGGAAACATCGCAATTGGTACACTTCGGCACCCATCCGCACGTCCGGCACTCTATCTCGCGCGAATAGCCGCGCCTGTTTTGGAAGAGTATGACCTGACGTCCCGCCGCAAATGCCTCACGTATTGCGGCGCATAACTGCGGGGAAAGGTTGCCGCGCATTATCTTCCTGCGCCGCAAATCCTTAACATCCACCACCTCTATCTCCGGCAATTCGAGCCCCTCGTATCGGGTCGTGAGGCGCACGAGCCCGTATTTGCCCGTTTGCGCGTTATAAAAACTCTCGAGAGATGGCGTTGCCGTGCCGAGCAGGGTCTTTGCTCCCGACAGCTTTGCGAGCATAAGCGCGGCGGAGCGAGCGTGATAGCGGGGGGTCGGCTCCTGTTGTTTGAAACTGCTCTCGTGCTCCTCGTCGACGATTACAAGCCCTAAACGGCGGAACGGGAGATACACTGCCGAACGCGCTCCGAGTATAACCTGATACGGCTCGTCCGAGAGTTGTTTCTTCCAAATCTCAACCCGCTCGGCGTCGCTGTATCGCGAATGATATATGCCGAGTTTGTTCCCGAACACCCGCCGCAGACGTTGCATTATCTGTATTGTCAGCGCAATCTCGGGCAAAAGGTACAACACTTGCTCCCCGCGCTCAATTGCAAGGCGGATTAAGTGTATGTATATCTCCGTCTTTCCGCTCGACGTAACGCCGTGGAGCAGTACTGTCGCCTTGCTCCGGAAGAGGTTTTGTATTTCGGAAAGCGCTTTCGCTTGCGGCGGCGAGAGGGGTTTGATGTTTTCTTCGTGCGTCTCTGATGTCGTATCAAGCCGCCCCACCTCGCGTTTATACTCATACATCAGTCCGCGCGAGCATAGCGCGCGAACGGCGGCAAGGTTGGTCTTGGCGGTGTTGAGCAACTCTTCGCGCGTTACTTCTCTCGGTTCCGTCTCTGTCAAATCATCGGGCTCGCCGTCGGGGAAATAG
>JAJPZE010000255.1 GCA_021204565.1 Prevotella sp.
TCGACTATCTTCACCTCGCCGTCGATAACGACGTATTCGTCGTCCTTATTAAACATACAGTACGCCTTGAGCAATTGTTGGAGAGTGTGCACGCGCTCGCTTTGGACGGCGTAATGTGCCAAAAGCTCGTCTTTCTTCTCCAAGCGTTGCTCCTCAGTCAGACCCGTTTGCGCCTCGAGTTCGGATAGCTCGCCGGTTATGTCGGGCAGGACAAAGAGCTTGTCGTCGCGCACCTCACGCGCGAGCCAAGCGGTACCTTTATCGGTCAGGTCGCAGGAGTTAAGCTTTTCATCCACCACGAAGAACAACGGCTCGACAGCCTTGGGCATCTCGCGGTTGTTATTCTGCATATAATACTCTTCGGTCTTGAGCATGCCGCTCTTAATCCCCTCTTCGGAGAGGTATTTAATAAGAGCTTTATTCTTCGGCAAGGCCTTATGCGAGCGGAATAAAGCACGGAAACCCTCCTCCGTCATCTTGTTTCCCGCGTCTTTCTTTCCCTCTTCGAGGAGCTTCTGACCATTGGCTATCTTCGTCTTCGCCTCGGCGAGATACTGCGTGGCGAGTGTCCTTTGCACACCCACGAGCCTCTCTACGAGCGGCTGATACTCCTCAAACATCTGGTCGTCGCCTTTGGGGATAGGCCCCGAAATAATGAGCGGCGTGCGGGCATCGTCTATGAGCACGGAGTCCACCTCGTCGACAATGGCGTAGTTGTGCTTGCGTTGTACGAGGTCGGACGGGGATATGGCCATATTGTCGCGCAAGTAGTCGAAGCCGAACTCATTGTTTGTTCCGAAGGTTATGTCCGCTTCGTAGGCGCGCCGCCGCTCCTGCGAGTTAGGCCGGTGCTTGTCTATACAATCGACCGACAGTCCGTTGAACATATAGAGCGGCCCCATCCACTCCGAGTCGCGCTTCGCCAAGTAGTCGTTGACGGTTACGACATGTACTCCGTTACCTGTCAGAGCGTTGAGGAAGACGGGCAATGTAGCGACAAGAGTCTTGCCCTCGCCTGTCGCCATCTCCGCTATCTTTCCCTGGTGGAGCGCTATTCCGCCGAAGATTTGGACGTCGTAGTGCACCATATCCCAACGGATTTTATTTCCCCCCGCGGTCCATTCGTTATGATATATTGCGCGGTCGCCGTCGATTGTAATGAAATCGTTAGCGGGGTTGGCGGCGAGTTGGCGGTCGAAGTCGGTTGCCTCTACGACGGTCTCTTCGTTTTCGGCGAAGCGTCGTGCTGTCTCTTTGATTATGGAGAAGGCGACGGGCAAGACCTCGTCGAGCGCCTTCTCGTATTTGTCGAGTACGTCTTTTTCGAGCTTGTCTATACGGTTGAATATTGCTTCGCGCGCGTCCAACGGCGTATCCTCAATGGTTGCTTTCAATTTTGCGATTGCGTCCTTTTCGCTCACGACCGCGCTCTGCACCCGCTCGCGTATTTCAGTTGTCTTCGCCCTCAGCTCGTCGTTGCTCAATGCACGAATTGCCGCTTCCTCCGCTTTTACGCTTTCAACTATCGGGGAGATAAGCTTCATATCGCGCGAAGCCTTGTTGCCGAAGAGCGATTGCATTATAGTTATAAAACTCATATATTATTGTTGTCGTGTTGAATTAATGATGTATTGTGAGTCGTTCCCCTCCCCTTTTCGCCGCATTAGAAGAGCGGCGGAGCGTTGCATGCATTAGGCGCGCGGATGCGTATTGCTTTGGCGACGGTCGGCGCGATATGCTCCGGAGTAATCTCCTTGTCTATGTATCCCGCCTCGATATTTGCGCCGAAGAAGATGACGGGAAAGGGTATGAACGCCGTCCGGCACTGGTAGCTCTCGTTCGTTTCTTCGTTTATGATTTTCCAGCCGGGCTTTAGTTCAATCCACAAGTCCCCCGTAATCGCCGTATCGTATGGGGTGTCGCTGACCGAAGAGACGCCTGCGGTGGTGCTCAAAAAGTCTTTTGAGCGTTGCACTATCTCGGTATAGCTGACCCGGTAATTATCGATGAGGCTTCGGTTGAGATAGATTTGGTTCTTGTAATATGCCTCTACCCACGTGCCGCCTCCATATACGGCGGAGAGGTACATATTGAGCAGTTGTGCGGTGCGGTTGATATAAAACGTCCCCGTAGGGATTTTATATTTCTTGTAGTCTATATTAGGCTCTTCGGCATATCCGGTGCCGCTCAACACGAACAAGACATTACCTTTGCCCGCGCGTTCTTCCGCGCCCGAGAGGAGCGTGCCTATGGCGGCGTCGAGCGCCTTATACACGCTCTCGGGGTTGTTGGGCTGACCGATACCGAAGCCCGGAGAGGCGGAGAGGGTAACGGCAATATAGTCGGGCGTATCGTCTTTACCCATTGCGTAATCGCTGATGCAAGCGAGCGCGAGACGCGCGACGGCTTCGTTGGCGGAGGCGTCCTTGCGGGCTGACGACTGAGAATTATACGCCTTGACCCATTGCCCCGACGCAGAGGAATAATACGCCGACGTGGTCCAGAGAGTGCCCGCATTATTCATCCAATACGCTCCGTCGGCAGCGTGCCCGGCGGAGAGGATTGCGGCGTCTTGCGTCTCGGCGACTCCGAAGACCAAAGCCTTGCCGTCGGTCGCAACCTTGAGCTCGTCGCCGATGGTGGAGCACGCGATATTAACCGGCGAGGCGGCGTATTGTTTATCGTAGACACAATATGCCGTCTTTAAGTTGGAGCGGGTCAGCCACTGTTGGGCGATGATGTTGTTATAGTGCGGCGAGGCGCCGGTAGCTATGCACGTAACCGCCGAAGCGCAGTCGACGGGCGAAAAAGTATAGTTTACAGATTGATATACACGCCCTTCTTGCAGCAACCGGCGGAAGCCGTCCTGCCCGTAGAGAGGGGCGAAACGCTCCAAGTAATCGGTGCGGAGACGGTCGATAGTTATGTTGACGACGAGGCGCGGAGACGGTCGCAACTGCTGTGCATTGACCTCTACGCCTCCGGAAGCTACGACGAAGAGCGCCGCGACGGCTCTCCACAGCTCGGTTAAGAAGACGGTTGAATGCCGGTTCCGGTTATCTTTTTTCATCTCTGACAACGCCCGTACGGCGCATATAAGTCATTATCAAAAACAATGCCAACGCGGTTGTGCCCTCGGAAAAGCGCTGAAAAAGCAAACCGAAAACAATACCTATGCCCGCCATAGCGGCTAATGCAGACAAGCACCGGCTGTGTCCGCCGCGCCGCAAACTGCGGACGGCGGGATAGAGAAACACGAGCGCGAGGGGGTTGTAAACAAGTATCTGGGCGTTGAGACTCACTGCCGGATGTTGGGAAAAGATTAGTACAAAGAGGAGCAAACCCATTATCCCGACCGCCGCCAACACAAGGGCATCGAAGAGCCAAAGGCGTTTCTTCAACCTCACTTCTGCGGCAAAGACAACGACGAACACGACGAGATACGCCATAGCCGCACCGGTCGGGCTCGTTACGAACCGGCTTATGAACGTGCTTTCGCCCTTGTCGTACATCTGCGGGACGACCCATTCGCCCCGCCCGACGAGGCGTTTCGTTTCTCCGCCGGCGGTGTTTACGACCGCTCCGTCGAAGTCGCGACTGAGATTAAAGGGCAGGAACTGCGCTTCCTTATCCGTTGTCTTCCTGTCCGCCGGCAGGCCTAACAGATAGTCATTTCCCCAACGTGCCCAGAGGTGGGTGTCGTTCCAATCGTGGATCAGCTCGCGCCACGATTGCCGTTTGCCCCGCCGGGGATAAACGATTTCGCCGCTGACGCTCGCCTCGATAATATCTCGGACGCGCGTCGTGCAATTGTCGTAAAAATAATTATATCTGTAATAACGGTTCTCCGGCTTATAATTTTCCAACACCAAATCGATCAGGCGGCGCTTCTCCGCGTATGTCAGGTTGAGCGTCTGTTGATAGATGCCGCAACCGTAACGCACATATCGGTAACAGAACCATCCCCAGTCCTCAATATCCATACGATAATCGGTCAAGCCGAGCGTAAAGCGGAGAATGAAGAAACGCCGGCTCATGTCGAAGATACCCCAATTAGCGAGCAAATCGACGTTGCCGTTTGTCTCGCGCAGACGCAAGCCGGTATGACCGTAGAGGCTGTAAACACGATCGAACGGCTCGCACGTTATGAGGCTGATCTCCGTTCGTTCGACGACGTCGGAATCGGCAAAATGGCGCACAAGAAGCTCCCCGTCATCCCCCTGCCCGACTGCCCGAGCGGGGAACAAGAGAGCCGCCAACACGAATAAAAGCGCCGTCCGGCTCCGCAATATATAGGCTCGTATGAACATTATACCGCTTGCAAAATTACTCCAAACGGGGGGAATAGGCAAATCTTTACATAAATATCAACCCTGCCCGCGAGGGCAACCGGGTACGCAGAGACCGCGGTTCAACACGACCGGGAAAGCGCGGATACGTGTCCGCATAACGACGCGCGAGCCGGACCCTTGTCGGCGTCCGGCTCGTATTCGATACGTATAAAATATATGTAAGCTGTATGGGTAAGGTGATGTTTCCGCCCGTCAGTTCTTTGCCGGAGCGGCAGTGCGCTTCTCCGCGATACGCGCTTTCTTGCCCGTTAATTTGCGCAGATAATATAATTTCGCGCGGCGCACCTTACCGCGCTTATTCACTTCAATTGATTCAATAGCGGGGGACTCCAACGGGAATATACGCTCCACGCCAACCGTACCGGACATCTTCCTTACGGTGAAGCGTTTCTTGTCGCCGCGCCCGTTAATCTTGATAACCACACCACGATAAAGCTGGATACGCTCTTTCGAGCCCTCAACGATTTTGTAAGCGACCGTAACCGTGTCGCCCGCACGGAACGAAGGATGCTGTTTGCCGGTTGCAAACGACTCCTCAGCAACTTTTATCAAGTCCATTTCTTTTAATGATTAAATATGTTTATACTTCGTCTAACGCAACATGACCAATGACTCCTCCACTGTCAGCGGTTACGCCGTAAGCGGCGGCAAAGGTATAAACAATTCCCCGTTTATCCACAATATTAAACGAAATAATTTATTTCACGCGCCGGAAAGCATACTTTCAGCCACCGCCGGGAATGTTAATTCCCAACACGTAAACGGATGTTAATTAACTTAACGGCAGGGGTAGTGTGCAATAGTTTCCCCGTTCAAAAACCGCTTAAATTCAGGTCTCGTTTGGCATCTCCACATATCAAAACGAACACGAAAACAGTTCGCGCCAAGCAATACCCCATAAATGACCCTCTAATTACTTAGTTATTACACGCTCATTACACAGGGTTTCGCCGGTCAAAACCCCGTGTTCAGACAGTGCAAAACCCCGTGTTCTTGCAAATCCGCAACTATGCTCCAATTATGCGAAACCACATAACTTATTGATTTTCAACATATTCCAAAATTCGCGAAAAATGACGCGAATCAGCCCGCCAACGGCAATACGCAAATCTGAAACGTTAAATTCGGGAGTGTGCAATCCGAGTTACTTCACGATACGCAATTATATATACGTGTTTTTTAACTATTCTCCGGCTTGTATTCATATCCCGTAATGAGGAGACGGATTATGCCCGGACGCGGGTTGCAATCCGTTTTTGCGTCGCGCGTCATCCGAAAAAAAAGACGTGTTTATATTGTAGTTCCGCAAAAGTCGAACTACTTTTGCGTCATAAATACAACACATACAGCTATGTACAGGATAGTCAGCAAAGAGCAGTTTTCCGAAAAGGTTTTCCGGTTAGTCGTCGAGGCTCCGATGATTGCAAAAAGCCGCAAAGCGGGTCATTTCGTTGTTGTTCGCACGGGTGCAAAAGGCGAGCGCATACCGCTGACGATAGTGGACTCGGATGTCGATCGGGGTACGGTTACGTTAGTGGTTCAGGTCGTAGGTTACTCGTCGGCGAAGTTATGCCGGCTGAACGTCGGGGACGAGTTGACGGATATTGTCGGTCCGCTTGGTCAGGCGACGAAGATAGAGAATTACGGGACGGTACTTTGTGCCGGGGGCGGCGTGGGTGTTGCTCCGATGTTGCCGATTATCAAGGCATTGAAAGCGGCGGGCAACCGCGTGGTGTCCGTTTTGGCGGGGCGCACTAAGGAGCTCATTATCCTCGAAGACGACGTACGTCGTGTTTCCGACGACGTGATTATAATGACGGACGACGGGAGTTACGGTCGGAAAGGGGTCGTTACCGTCGGTATGGAGGAGGTTATCCGGCGGGAGAAGGTTGACAAATGCTTCGCTATCGGTCCGGCGGTTATGATGAAGTTCTGTTGCATTCTGACGAAGAAATACGGCATACCGACGGACGTTTCGCTGAACACGATAATGGTTGACGGGACGGGGATGTGCGGTGCGTGCCGGGTTACGGTCGGGGGACGGACGCGGTTCGTATGCGTCGACGGTCCGGAGTTCGACGGGCACGAGGTTGACTTCGACGAGATGTTCAAGCGTATGGGAGCGTTCAAGGCGGAGGAGCAGGAAGAGATGAAGAAACTCGAAGAACATGTATCGGCGTGTGCCGCAAACAAGGGTTCGGGCGCTCCGGAGAAGTGTAATTGCGCCGCCCCGTCTCCACAAGCTCCCCTATCGGAGCTGACCGATTACGATGCGGAATGGCGCAAGGCCGTCCGCGCGACATTAAAAGCGAAGGAGCGCGGAGCGATAGAGCGGTGCCGCATGAACGAGCTTGACCCCGTGTACAGAGCGACGACGCGGAGCGAAGAAGTGAATAAGGGTCTGACGCGCGAGCAGGCGTTGACGGAAGCCAAACGTTGTCTCGACTGCAAGAAGCCGACGTGTATAGAGGGTTGTCCGGTTAATATCGACATCCCCTCGTTCATAAAGAATATAGAGCGCGGAGCATTCCTCGAAGCCGCCCGCGTATTAAAGGCGACGAGCGCGTTACCGGCGGTATGCGGCCGTGTCTGCCCTCAGGAGAAGCAATGCGAGAGCCGTTGCATACATTTGAAGATGGGGCATCAGCCGGTAGCTATCGGTTATTTGGAGCGTTTCGCCGCCGACTATGAACGCGAGTCGGGACGTATGTCGCTGCCCGAGTGCAAGGAGAAGAACGGGATAAAGATAGCGATTGTAGGTTCCGGTCCGGCGGGGTTGTCGTGCGCCGGCGACTTGGCTAAGGCCGGTTTCGACGTAACCGTATTCGAGGCGTTACACGAGATTGGCGGCGTGCTGAAATACGGCATACCGGAGTTCCGGTTGCCGAACGCGATTGTTGATGTAGAGATTGACAACCTGCGGAAGATTGGCGTAACGTTCGTAAAAGATTGCGTCGTGGGGAAGACGATCACCGTCGACGACCTGAACGACGAGGGGTATAAGGCGATATTTGTTGCGTCGGGCGCGGGTCTGCCGGGCTTTATGAACATACCGGGGGAGAATGCCGTAGGGGTTATGTCGTCGAACGAATACCTGACGCGGGTTAACCTTATGGGTGCCGGGACAAAGGAGAGCGACACGCCCGTAAAGAAAGCGAAGAGGGTGATGGTTGTAGGCGGGGGCAACACTGCAATGGACTCCTGCCGCACGGCAAAACGTCTCGGCGCGGAGAAGGTTTATATTGTTTACCGCCGCTCGGAAGCCGAAATGCCGGCACGTATAGAAGAGGTGAAGCACGCCAAGGAGGAGGGTATCGAGTTTATGACGC